>CAYSMV010000324.1:0-3345 GCA_964432245.1 uncultured Desulfobacterales bacterium | reverse complement strand
TATTGTATTTCAGCATGGCGATGCGTTCGACACCCATTCCAAAAGCAAAACCCGAATATTTAGATGTGTCATAGCCGATATTTTCAAACACCGCCGGATGCACCATCCCGGCGCCGAGAATTTCCACCCATCCCGAATACGAACATATCCGGCAGCCTGCGCCCCGGCAGGCAACGCAGCGGATATCAACCTCAGCGCTCGGCTCGGTAAAAGGAAAATAGCTGGGACGAAACCGCAAAGTGGTTTCCTTGCTGAACATTCTCTGGATAAAAACCGTCAGGGTGCCCTTGAGATCGCCAAAAGAAACATGCCTGTCCACCATCAGTCCTTCCACCTGGTGAAACATCGGCGTGTGGGTCACATCGGAATCACAGCGATAGACCTTGCCGGGAGAGATAATGCGAAGAGGAGGAGGCTGCTTTTCCATCGCCCTGGGTTGAGATGGTGAGGTGTGGGTTCTTAAAACAATATTTTCAGAAATATAAAACGTATCCTGCATATCCCTGGCAGGATGATGCCTGGGGATATTCAGGGCTTCAAAATTGTAATAGTCTGTTTCGATTTCCGGGCTTTCGACGATATCAAAACCCATCCTGGCGAAAATATCACATATCTGCCGGGTAATACGGGTGATGGGGTGAACGGTTCCCCGTTCGAAACAACGACCCGGCAAAGACACGTCGATGCCCCCGCCGGAATTTTCTTCCAACGACAGCGCCGCCTGGGCGGCCGCTATCCGTTCCTTTAGAAAATCTTTGACTTCATTGGCCTGCTGGCCGGCAAGGGGTCGTTCTTCGGCGGGCAGTTCGGAGATTGTTCTTAAAAAGTGCGTCACGACCCCTTTTCTGCCCAGATATTTTACGGAAACCGCCTCAAGGCTTTCCCCGTCATCGGCATCCGCTATTTCTTTTAATGCCCTCGCCTTTATCTCATCGATTGATTCTGCCACTTGCCGTCATGCCTGTTTGCCGTCACAAATTAGTTTGTTGCGGGACCATCAATATTGATATCCGCCGCATTGACCGGCCCCGGCCGCCTCCTGATCACGAAAATTTCCATATACGCATGAATACGGATCAGGCGTTCTCGGCCGCCAGTCCGACCACCCTGGCAAAACCGGAAGGATCCGATACCGCCAGCTCGGCCAGCACCTTGCGATCCAGCGCTACACCCGCTTTTTTCAAACCATGCATGAACTTGCTGTAACTCAAATTATTCATACGGACAGCCGCGTTGATACGGGTAATCCAGATGCGCCTGAAATCCCGTTTGCGCTGCCGGCGATCACGATAGGCATAGGCCAATGCCCTGTCAACCGTATCGGCCGCGGTCCGGAACAGTTTGCTGTGGCCTCCGCGATACCCTTTGGCAAGTTTTAAAACTTTTTTCCTGCGTTTTCTTGCCTTAAAACCTCTCTTCACTCGCATAACACGCCTCCTTATGCAACCCGCCTCTTACGGAGGCAGAAATTAGTTGCTGTCGTCATAACAAACGGCCTTAAAGGGCCGATCACGCTCCCGGCAAAAGCCTTTTTAAAACCTTTGTGTTGGATCCGTCACATATTCTTGTCTTTCTCAGCGACCGTTTCCGTTTGCGCGTTTTTTTTGTCAGTATATGGCTGCCATAGGATTTGGAATAAACAAACTTACCGGTTTTAGTGCGTTTAAACCGTTTGGCAGCGGCACGATTCGTTTTTATTTTCGGCATTATGACACTCCTGATTGTCTGACTATTCTGACTATGATGATATTCAATACCTCTTCGCCATTAATATTAATTCACCCGGCCGGCGCCATCGCCAACCGGGCACGTTTCATAATAAATAAAAAACCTGTCAGGCCCTGGGAGCCAGTATCATGAAAAGATGACGCCCCTCAAATTTAGGCGCGAACTCCACGATTGCAATATCTTCGGCTTCCTGTGCTATCCCTTCAAGCAGCGCCTGGCCCTTTTCCGATAAAGAAATCTCTCTGCCCCGGAAAAAAACGCTGACCTTGACCTTGTCTTTTCTTTCCAGAAAACGTCTGATTGACCTGATCTTTGTCTCCAGATCGTGAGGATCTGTTTTGGGGCTGACCTTTACCTCTTTTAAATGAACGATCACCTGCTTCTTTTTGGCTTCCTGCTGCTTTTTCGCCTGTTCATACTTGAACCGCCCGTAATCCATAATCTTGCAGACCGGCGGATCAGCGTAAGGCGATACTTCAACCAGGTCAAGGCCCGCCGCGACCGCTTCGGCAAGGGCTTTCTCTATGGGTAAAATACCGAGCTGCTCTCCTTCAGCACTGATAACCCGAACTTCCTTTGCCTTGATGTCTACATTGACATTGATTCGTTGCTGTTTCTTTTTAGCTATGCCGCCCTCCTTATCTTATTTAATACCATTCCCTCAGTGAATCACATTTTTCTATTTGCCGCTCTCTATCATAGTTTACAGTATTACTTAAATTTTTGAGTATTGTAAAAAATATAATTAAAAGCAAGAAAAATATGATTCATACCCTTGATTTTACCCCTGGAAAAGCATACAAAAAACATTTAAAAAATGATAATATCAATTCATATCGGTTGCGTCTATCTGTTTTTTCTTGCCTTTTCAGCGTCACGGGTTATATTTTGAATCGACGGGCAAACAAGTTTTCGCGCCTGAACGATTAACAGGAAGGAGTATCGTTTGAACAATCAGTTCATGAAAAATATCGCATTATGGCTTGTCATCATCCTGATGATGGTAATGCTTTATAATATTTTCAACCAACAGCAATCAAGGGAAATATCCATTTCCTACACCGAATTTCTTTCCCGGGTTGAGAGCAGCAGCATCAGTAAAGTCGTCATCCAGGGGCGTAACGTTTATGCCACCAACATCAGTGGGGAACAGTTCAGGGTATACACTCCGGATGATGATGAATTGATTAAAATCTTGAGAGACAAGGGGATTTCTATCGAAGCCAAGCCGCCGGCCGAAGCGCCCTGGTTCATGTCGGCGCTGATTTCGTGGCTGCCGATGATCCTGCTGATCGGCATCTGGATCTATTTCATGCGCCAGATGCAGGCCGGGGGCGGAAAAGCGCTTTCCTTCGGCAAAAGCCGGGCAAGGCTGCTCTCCGATGGAGCCAACAAAGTCACCTTTGACGACGTAGCGGGGATTGATGAGGTTAAAGAGGAGGTTGGTGAAATTATTGAATTTCTCAGAGACCCCCAAAAGTTCACCCGGCTTGGAGGGAGAATACCCAAAGGCGTGCTGCTGGTCGGCCCGCCCGGAACGGGAAAAACCCTTCTGGCACGAGCTATTGCCGGAGAGGCGGGGGGTTCTTTTTTTTGGAGCAGCGGCGCCGGGCTCGC
>CAYSMV010000323.1:0-9212 GCA_964432245.1 uncultured Desulfobacterales bacterium | reverse complement strand
GACAATACCGCCGAAATGGGCGTCATAATCATAATCCCGCAGACGGTGAGACAGGTATCTGTGAAGCGCCACGGTATAAATATAATACTGGAGGTAATAAAACTCCTCGGCCACGCACCGGCACAGGGCGGAAAAAGCGTAATCCCGGTATTCATATCCCAGGTGATTGGTTTTCCAGTCCAGCAGGTAGTATTTTCCGTCATGTTCAAATACCAGGTCCATAAATCCCCGCATATACCCGTGCAGGGGTCTGAATTCGAGACGCCCGCTGCTGTCGCTGAAATCCTGCGGCCGCGCGTCGCCGTCACCTGCCCGGCGCCCCATCAGCGCCCGGAACTTGTCGGCGGTCAGCCCGCGGATCGGATAATAAAACTCCATCTCGGCCGTTTTGCTCTCACCGGAAAGCTCTCCCAGCGTAAATTTATCATCATGGGGTAAAACGGGCGTCCGGAGAACATCCGTAACCATCTGATAAATAACGTCGTTCCAGAAAGCCCCCGTCGGCGAGGGCCTGTCCAGACCGTACTGCCTCAAGGAGTCGTCAATCAACCGGCGAACGTCATCCGGACGGGACAGAGAAAAATCCAGGTGTTCAAAAATAGAATGAACGCACAATCCCGGCGTGGGCCCGGAGGGAAAGTCAAAAATCGTAGCGGCCGGCGAACGGCCTTCTCCGGCTTTTTTTTCGGAAAATTCATCCCGCTTGATACCGCCTTCGTCCCGGGACAGCAATGCCGACCGTCCGCGGGAAGCCAGATGCGTGAAACTGGCGATGCCCCACTCCTGGTCGACACGGTCGCCGCTGAACATCCTTGGCTTTAATTCGCCTTTCTCCGGCACGGCCGGAGGAACATAGGGGCGACCGGGGCGGCGCTCATGAAGCTTCAAATGAATGAGGTCCGGCGCCGTGCCGAGCCGTTCAGCCACCCGGCGATACAGATCTTCCGCTGTCAGGCCCTTAATCTCCGCTCCCAGACCGTCAAGCGACACGGCCCCGTCCGGCAGGCCGCCGGTCAGCACATAATCCAGGGCAGTCGCGCCCGCTCTTCCCGGATCTCCAATCTTCCCGTAAACCAGATAGCAGCGATTGATGGCGCGAGTAACCGCCACGTACAGAAGCCGCACCAGCTCGGAAAGTTTTTCCCGCCGGGCGGCCCGGACATGAGCCTCGTCTCCGTCACCGATATCCAGCGTCAGATCATGACGGTCATGAAAAACGACATCGCCGTCCCTGATCGCCGCCCCTTTACTCCACATGAACGGACAGAAGACAACCGGATATTGAAGCCCCTTGCTCTTCCAGACGGTTACGATCTGAACCGCCTCATCATCCCGCTCCAGCCTCAACTGCTCTTCATCGGGCGCTTCCTCTTCGGCGCCGCGTCTCTCCGCGATCCAGTCCAGCAGGCCGTTCATGCCCAGCCGGTTCCGGACATCGGCCTGATGGATCAACTCCGACAGGTGCAGCACGTTGGTCAAGCGTCTTTCGCCGTCCGGGAAACCCAGCAGCCTGACGCGCACATGATAATCCGCCAGAAACCGGCGGAACACGCGGATAAATCCGCCCGACCGCCAGTATTGATGATACTCGGCAAACCGCCGCAGATGGCCTTCATATTCATCATGGCGGGCGTCATCTTCCAGAAAGCCCTGAATATCCGTCGCGGAACAGCCGATCAGATCGTCCGCCAGGGCCGCGTTGACCCGCGTGATGTCCGCGGGAGCGGCCATGGCCAGCAGCACCCGTTCCACCGCCGCCGCGTCAGTGGTGGAAAAAACGCCGCCCGTTCTGGATATGACCGCCGGGATATTCAAGGCCGCCAGCCGTTCCTTCATCCGTCCGGCATCGACGTTGCGGGTTATCAGGACGGCGATGTCCGCGGGGCTGAGCGGCCTCTCTCCGATCTGGACAGCGCCCCCGGCGGCACGGTTCAGCAGAGAAGAAATTTCATCCGCCACGGCGCCCATGACGACATTGCGCGCCTCTTCCCGGCTCAGAGCGCGGTCAGCGTTGTCGGCCCCGTCTTTCCGGATAAACCAGAGCTCGATATTACCGGCCCCGCGGCCGTCTATCTTCAGGGGCGAGCGGTTGCCGGTATTGTTTTCATCCGCGGTCACCTCGTTAAAGCCTATGGTTTGCCCCAGGACAAAAGGGTTTTCGGCCTGACGGAAAAGATGGTTGACCGCGCCCACCAGAGTCGTCTCGGATCTCCAGTTGCGGGGCAGCGCGTGTTTTCTCTCCGGCGCGATACCGGTCGCGGATCGGATATAGGAAAAAACATCGGCGCTCCGGAAAGCGAAGATGGACTGCTTGGGGTCCCCGATCAGAAACAGGCGATGCGCCTCAGAGCCGAAAAGCCTGGTGAAAATATCATACTGGACCGGGTCGGTATCCTGGAACTCATCGATCAGCGCCGCCTGGTATTTTTCACGGATAGCTGCAGCCAGCAGGCCCCGGTGGTCTGACGCCAGCGCCTTCTGCAAACCGGTTAGCAGGTCGCTGAAATACTGAACATTGCTGTCCTTCTTGCGTTGTTGCAGCTCGCATTCCAGAAACCGCCTGAACTCATGCCGGCAATAGACCGCGAATGATGTTTCAGCCGCCGCGTACTCCCGGCAGAGATTAAAAAACGGGTGTTCCGGAACGCCCTGCTCTTTTTTAGACAACTTGACGCCCTCTGCCAGAGATTTTGGTGTAAACCGGTCAATAACGGCCAGGCCGGCGGGATCGATATCCCCGCCAAAAACCCGTTCCAGATTTTCTGTATATTCGTTTAACGTGTCCTTATGATAGGCATCGCGGGCGCGGCTGAGCCGGTCATCCTCGTAAACCATCTTCTTTATGACGTCATGGCTTTGGCGCCATTCCGACCGAACGGCGTCAAACGCGTCAACAAGTTGTTCCCGGGCGTCATCGGAAGCGTCCGGGACCAGCCTCAGGGTCGGCTTATCGATCAGGGTCCGGGCGAATTTCACCAGATCGTCGGGAAGAAGCCGTCGCTTCAAGGCCACGGCGCATAACAGCCGGGGCGCGCGGCTGAAATTCCGTCTCCAGAAATCATCGACCGTTTCCCGGACAAACCGGCTCTGGTCGGTAATCAGTTCCGTGTCAAACCGCAGCGAGGACTCAAAGGCGAACTGGTTCAGGATCCGGTTGCAGAAGCCGTGAATGGTGAAGATGCCGGCCTCGTCGAAAGAGAGAAGCGCTTTCTGTAACGCTCTTTCCACGAGCCGGCCGCCTTTGCGTTCGACTGCCTGTCTGACGACGGCGGCCGCGACGGAATAATCCTTAGCATCCGGGGAATCGATGAGAAACCGGGCCTGACTGAGAATACTTCTGATACGGTCCCGCAGTTCCCTGGTGGCGGATTCCGTGAACGTGACCGCCAGGATCCGGCCGATATCAATCTGTTCCTCAGCCACCAGCCGCAGCACCAGGTTGGTAATCGTAAATGTTTTGCCGGTCCCGGCGCCGGCCTCGATTAAATGGGTCCCCCGCAGGGGAACCGAAAGGATGTCAAAAGGCGTCAACAAGGACATTTCAGGAGATATCCGGGCTCATTACTGTTCACGGCCGGAAGCCCTTTCTTGGTGTTGCTCCCTGTATTGCCTGGGAGTGACCTTCATAAACTTCGGGAAAATCCTGTTAAAAGTTCTCAGGCTTTCAAAACCCACGTCAAAGGCGATAGCGATAATCTTCTCATCTGTTTCACACAGTCTTCTTGCCGCCTCCTTTATTCTCAGCTCATATATATAATCGCCCAGTTTTTTGCCCGTATATTGCTTAAACTGCTTTCCCAGGCTGTCAGGATTGACGCCGACCGTTCTGGCAAGATCGTGTCTTGATAACTCCGACAGATAATTTTCCCTTATTATATCGATGACGGCCAGCATCTTTTCCTCGGCCTGGGAGGTGATGCCGGCGGATTTTTTCTGGACCCTGCTCTGGTCTTCCGTCTTATTTATAAAGTTCTCGATGATAAAATTCTCCAGGTTTCTGTTAAGATCGTCGATCTCCACAACCATCTCCTGGTACTTCAGCTCCAGAACGATAAATGTCCCCATGAAAAAAAAGATGGCGCCGAATTGAAAAACCATGACCGTCGGCACCCAGCCGAAAAACGAAAAATTAAAATCCACAAACTTATTAAAATAAATCAGGCCGTCGTTCATGGCGGTCAGGATGGCGATGATACCAAAAAAACTGAATATTTTGGAATGTTCCCGTTTTCTGATCAAGGCCTCGATATGGCATGAAATATTGTAAAAACCGATAAACCAGGTGCCGACAATCAACAGCGTGCCCATAAAACGGATATTGTTTTCGGTGGTGAAAAACGACCCTATCAGGCAGCCGAGCAGATATAGCCACAACCCTGTTTCCGGCCAGATCCTTTCTAAACGATAAAATCGATGCAGAAACGCGGGATGAAAAACATTCAAGGCGACCCAGGACAGCCCCAGCACTTTCAGCCGCATAATCTGGTCCGGGTATATATTCCAGGTCAGGCAAAGTTCCAGGATAATGGGAAGCGCGGCAAAAAATTGCAGAAAATAAAGATAATTCTCGTTAAACTCCAATTGCTTCAAGCGGGAAAACAGAAAGGCGAGGATAAAAACAAACCCGATACTGATAGCGGCGTAACCGATTGACACGTGTATAAACCTTGAAAACAGGGCGTATCGCCTCATATAATCCGCGTCTGTGATCATTAATTCACCGATGATCTCGCCGATGACGTTGTATGACAACCTGACGGCAATTACGTTGTCAGATCCCTTCCGCAGATGTCTTTCAGGCAGCAGATAGTTCCGGGGATGATTCCACATGGAAAATTCATGCTGTGGGAATCGGCCGGTCTCGCCGATCTTCTCCCCGTTTAAATAGGTTTCATCGGCATGGGCGATCCGGCCGAGGATAAGCCCGTAATCCGCGCCTGAATCTCCGATAAAAAATCTCTTTCGCAGCCAGCAGACGCCCTTTATGCCTTTGTTCTTATTAATTGAATAAGGAACGACCTTGCCCGGCAGGCTGATCGTATCCCATGCGGAATCATCATACTCAAACAAAGAAAAATCTTCTGAGTCGTCGAGGTTAACCTTCCACTCTCCGGAAAGAGATGTTTTTTGACCCGGCTCTCCAATCCTGAACAAGGGATAGAACATGCTTACGGAAATAACACAGAGCGCAACAAAAACTGACAAGGAAATGAGATAACCATTCGTAATATTAAGAAAGAATTTAGGTCTTCCCATCATAAGGCGCACCTCCGGATAAGGTGTCCATTCTTGCGGCGCATGAATCAATGATTTGTTTTTTTGCTTATCAATTTCATTATCATGTCTGGCCAATTTTTTAAATAAAGAAATGGCTGGAAAAAAGTGTGCAAAAAAAATAAACCAGAACGGCCACAAACAGTCAACACTTGAAATGTCTGTTCATTAACGTTGCCGGCGATCGCGACCTTCTTCTGTTTATTCTCAATAAACAGGAATAGTTAATCTGTTGGCCAAAAAGAACCGGCTCGGTTCCGTCAACTTTATGTCCGATATAAAAAAACCACCGGAAAAAAAGCAGCCACCGGCAGATATTGCTGAACATGGCCGGACAACGTTTTTCTTACGGATAATATTTAAATCGCAATAATCCCGAAACGGCTTTCGCGCGTTTTTTAGCCATAAGGAGGATTGGCGGAGGCAAGCTTCAGTGATTATCGCAAAAATCGGGGGGCGCAGCGTTCCGCATGATCACTTCCCGAACGGATGGGGTCTGAAGGCGCGTTGCCGGTTGTTTTTCAACAGCTTTTAAAAAGGAGGAAAGGCGATGTTTAAAAAAGTATTGGCGGGTGTTCTGGTGTGTTTTATGGCTGCCGTAATACCGGCCAGCGTGTGGGCCAGAGCTGACAAAACCGACTATCCGGTGGTGTTCGCTCACGGCATGATGGGGTTTGACCAGCTGGTTGGAATTGATTATTTCGGAAATGATTACGGAGTGTTTGTGGGCGATCCCTGCGACGGATTCCTGGAGACCTCCTGCAACAGCGAGATCAACAAGAATCAGCAGGCATTCGCGGCGTCGGTCAACCCCTTTCAATCGTCCGAGCACCGGGGCCTGGAGCTCGCTGACGTAATAGAAAGCTACCTGGCCACCGTCGGCGCCGACTATGTGAATCTGGTCGGTCATTCCCAGGGCGGCATGGACGCCCGAAAAGCCGCCAGGCTGCTGTATGACCGCAAGGGACGGCAGGTCGTCAAAGTACTGGTGTCGATTTCAGCTCCCCATCGCGGCTCCCCGGTCGGAAAATCCGTTCTGGACAGGGGACCGGAGGGAATCAATGCCCTGCTCGAATTTGTCGTCGATTATTTTGTCGGCCCCCTGTTTGCTCTGGAAGTCAGCGATTTTACAGCCAGCATGAAGTCATTTGTGTACGATGATTATGACCCCAACGACGGTGAGGTAACCGGCGCCAAAGCGTTTAATAACGCCTATGGTATTGATAATACGCATGTCAAACATTACGCCTCCATCATTACCGCCGCCGACGGCGACTACAATCCCATTCTTCAGGCCCTGGGCCTGGTAGCCCCGCTTGACATAGACGGTGACGGCTGGTGCGGTCCCGAAAACGAAGATTGCGACAATGACGGCGCCGCCGGGGCCGGCGACGGCGATTTCGAAGACGGAGACGACGACGGCCTGGTCGGCATCAACTCACAGCAGATGGGCTACCGCCTGCAATACAAGAAAGGCTGGTTCGGAGCAACCTATTTTGATGAGGACCCGACCACCGGTTACGTAAGCGATATCAATCGGCCCGACGAAAACCAGTCCACCTCTTACAGCAGCGTCATCAACGCGGATCATCTGGATGTGCTCGGCCTGGGCGTAATTCCCTATCTGATTCCGGACGATTTTGACGAAGAGGGGTTCTACGCCGATATTATCGATTATATCGCCGATAATGAGGGCAGCGGCAGCGGATGGTGGTGGTGGTAGGCCGTTTAACCATTGTGCGGTTATGCGTTTTATGGCCGGATAGTTTCGTAAAATAACGGGGGAAGACCGCCGGCCTTCCCCCGTTATTAAAATTTTTTTGGTTCTTCTCCTGCTTAGTGCTCTTAGGTCATAAGTTCGGTGACGTATTGGGCTTTAAACATCATCGTCCGGCATGACCGGACGATCCGGATAGGACAGACCGTTATAAGGAATAAAGTCGTTTTAATCTGGATCACCCGGTTAAATTTACCATCCGACCTGATCGGGTGGCCGGGTGATGACGATCGTAAAACCGGCCAAACCATACAAGAGTTCAATACATAAGGATACGTAACCGTATTTGTGTCAGCGTGTACTTAGTTGCGGGAAAAGAACGTCGGATCTTGAGGAACAAAATATGAAAACTTATAAAATAACGGGTATAGTTATCTGTTCGGTTACCCTTTGTGCTCTTTCCTTAATCTGGTTTTTCCCAAAAACAGAGGCCAATCTTGGCCCGCCCCTGAATGCCGAAAAAACGACAGGCCGCCTTGCGCAAGAGAGCAAGGCTGTGTCGGAACCATCCGTTTTCGCTGGAGAAGAGATCCTGGAGGGGACAGATATCTATGACCCGGAATCCGACGAGGAACTGAATCAGGAGATTGTCGTCGCCCGCTTGCATGAACTTTTTGAGAAAAGGATATATCATCCCCGGATTCAACTGCAGGCCATTGAAAAATTGATGCGATATCTGCAAGATATCTATCCCGAGGAGTGGCAGGACCATGTTTTCGATTATTTGTCCGCCGCGTTTCCGGAATATGCCGAAGAATTATATGATCATTATTTGAAATTCGTGGAATTCAAACAATGGATAAAAGACAATTACATGTTGATATCCGGCATGAACGCCGTTGAACAGAAAGAATACATGCGGGCGAAAAGAAAACAGTTTTTCGGCGATGAGGCCGAAGTGATCTGGGAAATGGAGATCAAGGCGGAATGCGTCGCGGATTCACTGAAAGCGATAAACGGGCAGAAAGAAATGGTGTTTGATGACAAAATAAATTATTACCTGGCGACACTTGATGACGTATACGGGAATCAGGCCGAATTTCACAAAAAGTCTTATCAGCAGAAAATAATGGACCAATTCCTGGAAGTGGAAAGCGTTCAGGAAGACCTGCAACAGATGGCCCCTGAAGAGAGAAAAGAAAATCTTGAAAATTTCCGCAAAACAATGGGGCTTGATGATGCGGCACTGAATCGATGGGCGGAGCTGGACGGCGTAAGAGATGAACGATGGGAAAACGGCCAGGCATATATGCGGAAAAGGGAAGCGATACGCAATGAATCAAATGGCCCCACGCTGGAATACAGGCTTGATGATCTCAGAAAGGAGTATTTCGGAGCCGAAGCCGAAGCGATAAAGCAGGAGGAAGAGACAGGGCTGTTCCGCTTTAACAGAAAACGCGTTTATGGGAAGAATTGATTCGGCCGTCTGGACCCGGGGCTTCCTCAAAACAGGAAAAAGCCGATGCTCGAAGAAAATTGAAGGCCGGCGGCCTTTTTCGAACTTTAAGTTTTGATCTCCCGGCTGAGGACGATGTTGAATCTTTTGATGCGGTTCCAGACCGTCACCCTCGAAACCCCAAGCATTCGAGCCGCCTCAGACTGATTACCGCCGGATTTTTCAAGGGCCTCCACAAGCGCTCTCTTTTTAACCTCGTCACGATTACCCAAAACAAGGGGGAAAGGTCCTCTGTCAGTCCTGGCCGACAGTATATTGGGCGGAAGATGATGGGGCTGGATGATTGAATCCTGACAGGATACGAAGGCATATTCAAACGCGCTTTTCAACTCCCTTACATTCCCGGGCCAGTAATAATCGACCAGTATTTTCATTGTTTCCTCTGAAATTCCCTCGATATTTTTTCCGCTTTTCATCTGGATCCTTTTGAAAAAATTTTCCGCCAGCAGGGGAATATCGTCAGCGCGCTCCCTGAGCGGCGGTATGGTGATCGGTATCACGTTAATCCTGAAAAAAAGGTCCTCCCTGAAAAGGCCTTTATCGACCAGCGCTTTCAGGTCTTTATTCGTCGCGGAAATAATGCGCACATCCACCTTGATGGGATTGTTCGCGCCCACCCGCTCGATCACGTTTTCTTCCAGCACCCGCAGCAGCTTGACCTGCGTGGACAGCGGCAGGTCTCCGACTTCATCTAAAAAAATTTCT
>CAYSMV010000322.1:0-1730 GCA_964432245.1 uncultured Desulfobacterales bacterium | reverse complement strand
AAGTCATAATTTGGATGGCAAAGTAAAAAGTTCAAGATCAAGGCGCGCAAATCCTGAGGAATGCAGCGTACTTAGCAGTACGTGAAATTCCGAAGGATGAAGCGCAACGCAGATATTGGACTTTTTACGAAGCCATCAAGTATAATCGGTCAACCAATCAAAAGGGGGGCATCATGAAAAAATCAACATTGGCAGTGGGAATGATCGTTTTGATGTTTTTGATATGGACGACGGGCGCGGTCCTGGCGCAGGAAAAACGAATCAAAGGGAAAATCCCAGGCAGGCTCTTTGCCCCTGACCTGACCGTCAGCGATATCGAATTGATGGAAGGCTGCTGGATCAGGGTCACCCTGAAAAACATCGGCGGCGGCGGCGTTCCCGCCGCGATATACACCGGCAATAAATGCAGCATACAAATGTATGATGGAAGCCAGCCCCATGGCGGCATGGTCCTGCGGGTGTTCGACCCCAGCGGCCTTTTAAAAAAGCCCGGCGCTTCGGTCAGCCGTGTCTGGTTCCAGGATTCACCCGGCTTGAATTTAGATCCGGGGGTACATTCCATCCGGTTGGATGTGGATACCGATAATGCCGTGGCCGAATCCAGTGAAAAAAATAATTCACTGACCAGGAGGCTCTCCTGCAAAGGACCGATGCCCGACCTGATCGTCAGTGACATGGAGCTGATTACAGGAACGCAGGCACCCGGCTGCCTCCTGCGTGTCACCTTGAAAAACATCGGTGCCGCCGGTGTCCCGGCCGCGGCATATTCCGGAACCGGTTCGCTGGTCCAGCTGTATTACGGTACTAACCCCCAAGGCGGCATGACGCTGCAGCAGTTTGATCCCAGCGGGCTTTTAAAAACGCCCGGCGCTTCGGTCAGCAATATATGGTGCTCGGGAGCAGCCGCACCGACTAATCTGGTCTTAGGCCCGGGCATGACGCATCCCTTGAGAGTCAATGCCGATGCCAATAACGCCGTGGCGGAGGCCAACGAAAGCAATAATTCCCAGGCCAAAAGTCTGACCTGTCCGCAACAGTAGCGGCAGACCTTATCAGAAAAAAAAACATGCCCTCCGTCTTTATCGGCTGTTACCTGGAAGGTTTATCAGTAGGGCTTGCCGTAGTTCTGGCCCTGGGCGGTCTGTTCTTCTTTATCTATTACAAGGGGAAAAAGCGCGGGCCATTCCCGGCGCCCGGAACAACAGGCAACCCGGCGGCCGCGGACACGCCCTCTTCCGATAACTCGATAAGAAAAACAACGATTGAGGCCGCGATCTACATGGGAGCGTGCCTCGCGCTGATTGTCTTTCTTTATGTCTGGATTACACCGGTAATGCCTTATGCCGGTACTGTTGAAAAAAAACATACGCGATCCAGCGCCAGAAAGTGGAACAGGGTAAGTCACTACGTAGTTGTGAACGGCCAAAAACGGTCGGTTGATAAATATATTTATGATCATGTCGCGGAGGGGGATGCGATCGACCATCCAGTCGCTCAGCAGCGTTATTACATAAACGGAAAATCTTGTATGGCCATGGATTACGCCTGGACTACCGCTTTCTTTTTCGGTATTATTTTATTCTGTGGTATTTTTTTGAGTGCCGGCGCGTATTATCAGTATTTTTTCAGTTTAAGATCGAAGCCCCCCTCATCAAAACGGTTGACGTAAGGATGGAATATCCCTCCCCATATTCATTTCGAGCGCTTTGCCAGGCAATTATAAAAGGCGA
>CAYSMV010000321.1:0-2103 GCA_964432245.1 uncultured Desulfobacterales bacterium | reverse complement strand
CCGACACTGCTTCTGCAGCAGTGTTCCCGTGCCACCGCCGCATTTGGAACCGGCCTTCCACTCCTGCAGGATTGTCCGGCCTCGAAGTTTACGAAGCCGGAAAAAATAGGCGTCCTTGGCCCCGATATGAATAACGCACTCCACATCGGCATCCAGAATAGCGGCCCCGGCGGGAATGCTGACGCTGTCGTAGAGATAAATCACCCCCGGCATAATATCCGGATATTTCTCGGCGCCGCTGCCGGTGAAAGCGGTGGCACGAATGGCACCTTCAGGGAAACGGCCGGCTACATCCGTCCATGCCCGCCGGATCGCTCCGATCGGGTCCGCGAAATGCATGATCGGAGAAGCGGAATATACTACGTTGTCGCCGGCGTCAATAACGGCGTAATGAATGGCGCTGCTGCCGACATCAAATCCAATATAATAAATTTCAGACATAAGCCATGCCTCAGATTGTTTCTGCTCTTCGGGAAAACAAAGTATAGGCAACCGACCGCGGGCTGTCAATCACTTTAAAATCTATTTGATTGTCCGTTTAAAGATGTGCTTTCCACAAGCCGTTTGAAATCGGCGGCGTTAAGGATTTCTCGCTGTTTAAGGACGAAAGCCCGAGTTTGCAGAAATTTAGCGGGCGGGTTTAACCGGCCCCCGAAGGGTCAAGGTGCGGATAAAAAGAAGTTCATTTTCAAGTCCACTGAAATATTATTTTTGACAATAGTGAAAAAAATTGCGTTTTCATGTATTATTATGGCTCAGAAAATATGGATAATATTTCCAACCAACCAGACTCAAAAGGAAGCATCATGATATTCTTTAAAACATCGTCATCTTCGCGATTCCGTCTCACGCGGATCGCCCTGCTTGTGGCTTTTATCGGGGCGACGTTCTTATCAACGGCCGGATGTTTTCCGCGCGTCAAGCTCCTGCCGGATGCTACCGACCCGCTGAAAGAATTTGTATTAAAAGGAAACGGCCGGGATAAAATAGCCATTATTAATATTAACGGCCTGATCTCGGATAAGGTCCAGCGGGATTTCATGTCCCGGGAGGACCCCAGCCTGCTCCAGGAGGTGATTACCCAGCTGGACATGGCGGAGAAAGATCCGGCCGTCAAGGCCGTGGTATTGAAAATCAATTCCCCCGGCGGCACCATTACCGCCAGTGATATTCTTTATCAAAAAATCTTAGCGTACAAAAACGGGACCGGCGCCGCGGTTATAGCGGCCATGATGGATATCGCCACCTCCGGCGGATATTACGTCGCGCTGCCCGCGGATCAGATTATCGCTCACCCCACCACGATTACCGGTTCCATAGGCGTTATCTTTATCACGCCGCAGGTTCACGAACTGATGGACAAAATCGGCCTCGGCGTCAGCGTCCAAACTTCAGGCAAAAACAAAGACATGGGCTCTCCTTTCAGAGAGATCACGGAAGAAGAAAACGCCATTATCAATTCCACCATCGGTTATTTTGGCGATCGTTTTTTGAGCCTTGTAAAACAGCACCGGAAAGACCGGGCTCTGTGTGTCAACGACATTCAAACCGCCAGGATATTCACGGCCGACGCTGCCCTGAGGGCGGGGCTGATCGACCGGATCGGATATCTTGAAGAAGCCATCGCGGCAGCCAGGCAGACGGCGGGGCTACCGGAAAACGCCCGTGTAATCGCCTATCGCAGGACCGCCTATCCCAATGACAGCATATACAACACGCTCTCCACCCGGCATGGAGAAGGCGGTTCGCCGTTGGTGAATATTGATTTTTTAAACTTTCTGCCTGCCTGTTCGACCGGTTTCTACTACCTGTGGCGGCCCTGCACGTCCGGCAATGAATTATTGTTTTAATTTCAACCGGCAGGCGGCCGCGAAATCCTCGGGATAATGGCCGTTGATCCACCGGAGCTGGGCTTCGCTGAAGGCCCCGGGCGATTCCGGCAGGCGGGGCAAAAAGCTGTATACCAGCCGCTGATCCGTATCACTCGCCCCTATCCGCCCGGCGTATTCAATGATGGTAATCATCCTGGCGCCCAGACCGGACAGCACGGTCATGGCCGTGTGAATGGCCTTATCAAGCGACCGCCGCGCGGCGGCATCGGTT
>CAYSMV010000320.1:0-1892 GCA_964432245.1 uncultured Desulfobacterales bacterium | reverse complement strand
AGTCGATATTTTTAAATGTTACTGATACCCGCATAAAATCCTCCTAAAATTGTTTGCGTTTGGTGGATGGTAAAATGCCTAATGATTCACGATATTTGGTGACTGTTCGACGAGCGATGTCAATATTGGATTGTTTCAGGATAGCGGCGATTTTATCGTCGCTGTAAGGCTTTCTGGGGCTTTCGGCTTTAATGATCTGTCTGATCCGGTCCTGAACGCTGGCCGAAGCCATTGATTCCCCATGCACCCGGCTGATCGCGCTGTTGAAAAAATATTTTAATTCAAAAATGCCCTGGGGAGTATGGGCGTATTTATTGGTTGTCACCCTGCTGATGGTCGATTCGTGCATGCCGATATCATCGGCGACGTCGCGGAGAATCATCGGTTTCAAGTAAGCGATGCCGTTTTCAAAAAAATCGTGCTGGAATTTAAGAATGCTTTTCATTACGTTATAAATTGTTTTCCGTCGCTGCTGGATGCTTTTAATCAGCCAGGAGGCGGATCGGATTTTTTCCCGCAGGTATTCCTTGGTTTCCCTGGGCGTTCCCGAGTTGCGGCCAACGGCTTTCCGGTAAGAGGGATTGATGTTCAGCCTGGGCAGATCGTCATCATTGAGCATGATAACAAATTCATCCTCAAATTTATAGACATATATGTCCGGGATGATATATCGGGGTTCGTCCTGCTTGAACTGCCGCCCGGGTTTCGGCTCCAGGCCTTTGATAATATTGATGGCGGCCAGCGCTTCTTCCATTTTAATTTTCAGATCCCTGGCAATGGCCCTGTAGTTTTTATTTTCCAGTTCCCTGATATGGTTGGTAATGATTTTCCGGGTAATGGGATCGTTAATTCCCAGATGCGTCAACTGAATCAGCAGGCACTCGGTCAGGGATTCGGCGCCTACCCCCGGGGGGTCGAATGTCTGAATAACGGACAGGACCCGGGCCGCTTTTTCGGGCGTTGTCGCCGCGGAGAGGGCTATCTCCTCGATATCGGCTTCAAGATAGCCGTCATCGTTTATGTTTCCTATAATCAGGCTGGCGATTTTCTCGTCGGCTTCCTCGGGGAGTGTCATGAGAAACTGCCACAAAAGATGCTCCTTCAGTGTCGGGAGAGAAGCGGTAAAGGATTCAAACGGGGTTCGTTCTTTTTCTTCTGATTCGAAGTGTATGCCGCCATAGGAGTTATATTCATTTAAATAGTTTTCCCATTCAAACTGGTCGGTTATTTTTTCTTCGATCGACACTTCTTTTTCGGCGTTGTCTTCACTCTTTTTTTCCGGCTCGTCCCGGGCGCTTTCTTCCCCGTCGGTTTCCAGGACTTCTTCCAGCGCCGGATTTTCAGCCATTTCCTGCTGGATGGCTTCAGCCAGTTCCAGCC
Source organism: uncultured Desulfobacterales bacterium (assembly GCA_964432245.1). Taxonomy (GTDB): domain Bacteria; phylum Desulfobacterota; class Desulfobacteria; order Desulfobacterales; family Desulfosudaceae; genus JBFMDX01. The sequence continues at coordinate 512 of CAYSMV010000320.1, read as the reverse complement.
GGTTTAACTGCAGCAGCCGGATAGCCATCTGCAGCTGGGGCGTCATGACCAGTTGCTGGGTTAATTTCAAGCTTTGTTTTAGATCAAGCGTCGTCATTACAGTTCGAAGCCATCTCCTAAATATATCCGCCGGGCGGTTTCGCTGGCGGCGATTTGCTCCGGGGAGCCGGACTCAATAACCCGGCCGTTGTTTAAAATATAGGCCCGGTCGCATACGCCCAGTGTTTCTCTGACGTTGTGGTCGGAAATCATAACGCCGATGTTTTTTTCCGTAAGATGGGCGATAATGTTCTGGATGTCGACGATAGCCAGCGGATCGATACCCGCGAACGGTTCATCCAGCAATATGAAAGCGGGATCGGTCGAGAGGACTCTGGATATTTCCAGCCGTCTTCGCTCTCCTCCGGAAAGAAGGCTTGCCCGCTGCCGCGCCAGATGCCGGATGCCCATCTCTTCCAGAATCCGGTCCGTCCGCCGGGTCTGTTCAGCTTTTGAGTAGTTCAGGCATTCAA
>CAYSMV010000319.1:0-3819 GCA_964432245.1 uncultured Desulfobacterales bacterium | reverse complement strand
CGGTCAGCATAAGCAGCCACTCGCCTATAAAGCCGAAGGTATTCCAGGAGCCCAGAACGCCGTTTTCGACCGGCAGATATTTTTCCATTAAAATAATGGGATCAGGGGTTGAGGCCGGAGAAACCGACAGCAAATAGTTGAGAAAATGTTCATCCCAGGCTCTGCCGATGCCTTCCACCTCGATCCCCATGAAATCAGAAGACCCAGGATAGGAGATGATCGTTTCCGGCGGCGTTTTATCGATGGTTATACCGATAATCTTACCGCTGCCGGTATTGCCGCATATATCCGTTACCTCCACTAAAAGATCATAGGTTCCTTCGGCCAGGCCTGACCCGCTCCAGTTAAAGGTTTGGATCCCGGCCAAAAATTGTTCTGGAACCATAACAGGGGTAGTTGTATCTTGCCCTAAAGCTGATATGGAAACAGTGGCGTCATCCGACAGGATAAAGTCGAAACTGACATCATCCATTACCCCATCACCATTGGGTGAAAAAAGCTTCCGGTTGGGAGGCAATAGGATGACCGACGGTTCTTTATCGAAATTAAACGCTGAACTCGTATAACAGACGAAATTGCCGCAGCCATCTTTCGCCTTCAGCAAAAGCGAATAGGTGTCGCTGGGTAAATCCGTCAGATTCCACTCGCCCAGTTTTCCGCGAACAGGCGTAGAACCGGACAGGGCGTTATGCCATTCGACAGGGTTTTCGCCCATCCCATAATAAAGCTCCCATTCATCGAGTTTTACGTCGTCGCTAACCCAGCCTTCCACATTAAGGCCATACCGCTGTCTCCCCCGGTCATCTAAGTATTTTAAATAACAAATACGGGCGGAACCGGAAGGGTACCCGATTTTGACTACCGGCGGCGTCCTGTCCACGACCAGGCTTTCCGTTAATATATCTGACAAGCCGCCATATGTAAGAACGGCCTTGACTTGCTTTACCCCTTCGGCCAGATCCTGGAGCGGAATGTCTACGGAATAATCCGGAGACTCACCGCTGCCCAGGAGTATCTCATTCTGGCCATCAATCAAATAATAACTCAGGGACTCAAAATCCGGCGGCACTTCGGCAGGGTCATAGTCAACAGATATCGTGGCGGTCTGATTAATAAAGCCGCAGAGAGGCTGAAAATCTCTGCTTATTTTCATTTTTATTGATGATGATGATGATGATGATGATGATGATGATGATGATGAGCAATCTGAAAAATCCAAATGGATTATGTTGCTGATATAATTTCTGCCATCCACATCGATGCCAACGACCCTGAGATATTTAGGGATCGCGTAATATCTCTCCACCGGCAGCGGAAAATCGTAAGAGCCATAAGACATGTCATCCCCGTTTGCCCGGCTGAGTGTCTTGTAATCCTCCCATGGCCCGTCAATCGTGCCGGATTTCTGAAAGGTCAGGGTATTCATATCGTTCTCGCAGGGAGGCTTTGACAGTACGTAAGCGGCGCTGCACTCCGAATCCGGAAATGTTTTTACCTCGAGACATGAAAAGTCATCATCGTCATAGCCTTCGAGAAAAACAGTATTGGAATAAAAGACCTGCCCGCTTTCATCTGTTGCCTGTAGACGAACCGCCTGGGCATCCTGAATGGTTGTGTTATCCCATTCCAGCTCAAGGATGCCGGATTCCGGGTAATCAACGGTAGCGCCGTCAAGCCACGCTTCGTTGCTGTCCAGATACTGGACGGTAATCGTGTTGATGGAAAGCCTTATGGTTTCCAAGCCGCCGATCAAATGATTGCCCGGTTTAGTTAATAAATCCGGGACCACCGTAATCGATCTAAAACCGCTGGGCGAGTATTCATCCCTCCACAATTCTATAACCAGCCAGCTATGGTCTTCATCAACTCTAAATTTGAATCTTGATTGGGCATCGTCTTGATCACCCTCGACATCGCCCTGATCACCTTCAAGATCGCTGGCACTCACACCGGGAGGCAGCTCCCACAGGTTGACAAGGATCGTTTCCTGCAGCAGCTGGGTCATCCGGGTGGCGATATTCCCGGCGCTATCAACGGCCGACAATCTGAATTTTTTGCCGACGGCAGACTCGGGTACCAGTATGATAATTTTTCTCTTCTCTCTGTTTTCCATGCTGATGGATTGATATTCGATCCATTCTTCGGGGTATTCCCCCTCACCCCATTCTATGATCCATGTATCCAGATTGGGATCCGAAATCATATATGACAAATTCACGGCAATCGTTCCAGCCGGAATTATCTCTTCGTTAACGCTTGCATGATTATCATAAACAACGATAGCTTCTTCGGTCTCTCCGGGTTTTTCGGTCTTTCCAGAATCTTCATCCTTTTTATTCACAGTCGTTTCTTTATTATAAACAACGATATTATTCGAGATCGAAACCGCCGGCGGGGTTCTGTCCACCTGGACGTAAAATTCATAATCAAAAACAGAGATGGTGTAATAACCATCAGGCACCGGATTGCCGTTTTCGTCCGTTCCGTCCCAGACAAAAGCGTCGCCGGCTTCTTCCGGGACCAAGGCATAATCTTCTTCAACGGCCTTGACCGTGACGCCGTTTTCATCCATAACTTTAAACTGCAAATGGACGGGCGCCAGAACGGTATAATGAAGCGCCACGGCGTCCATGTCACTGTCGGTCATGGGTGAAAAGAGTTCTCCTGCTCCGGAAAATTCATTCCCATTATCGCCAAAGGTAACACCGGTCTTATATAAATCGGCAATATTGGTTAAGACGTTCCAGGATACCCGCACTCTTCTGACGGCGCTGTTGCCGGCCTGATCAAACGCCGTCAGACGAATATAAAAAGAACCAGTCGCGGGCGGCACCCAGACCCCGAAGTCATCGTCGATCACGGGGTTTTCCGAAGGCGGCTGGATCAACTGCCAGGTGTCGGGATTCTTTACATCGGCGTACTCCAGGACATAATGATCAAAATGAAGATCCATGGCCGTGCCGCCCAGCAGGACGGCGGAATCGGTCAGCCTGACATTAAGCCCGGCGGTTAGATTCAGCAGGGAGTTCATCACCCAGACATCCGGGTCGCCCTCACAGATACTGGTATTTTCCACTTCTTTCACATAGGCGATGGCATTGTTAAAAGGCGACACTTTTAAATAGCCTTCGGTTCCCTCCGGCGGAAGTTGATACTTTTCCCCATTCCCAAGATCAATTCCGAAGATTTTTCTTTTCTCGACCCGGCCGTACATGTCCAGCATCCAGTCCAAACCCACCAGCACGTTATCGCCCAGCCACTGAACCGACCCGTCCTGATAGACGTAAGAAGTCTCACTGGCGGTTAATTCCAGGGCCACCCGGGCATACTCTTGCGGTAAGTTCTCCCAGGTCAGTTCAAAAGACGATTCATGGGCATCGACCTTGTCTTCTCCGGACATGGAAATAAGGGGAGGCAGAACGTCTATGCCGGTGGCCGCATTAACGGCCGAAACGGGTTGGTAATATATGCCGTCCACATTCAACCGGGCCTGGTAAATAAAAGCCCCGTCCAGGCCATGCTGGGTGATTAGCATCTTCAGGGAACCGCTGTCTATTTCGGCCGATCCGGTCAAATCAAACTCCTGAGCCGTGGAATAATCAGAGTAATGCAGGACTCCGGCCTCGCTCCATCTTTCTTCGGCACCGGTGAAGATATGAAAGGAATAACCCTCTTCACAGGTGAACCGCGTATCCACTTCAAAGGCCTGTTTTTCACCGCTATCGACATCCATTACGATAAAGGCGGACTCGTAGTAACACGGATCAAACATAGGATTACCCGCCACCGGCGCATAGGCATAATCAATAAAAGCGAGCC
>CAYSMV010000318.1:0-3202 GCA_964432245.1 uncultured Desulfobacterales bacterium | reverse complement strand
TCAACCAGTTTTTCATGATGATATATAAAACAAAACTGCTGCGGCTTTCTGAACATGGCGCCTGGCAGTGGGATGCCGAAAAAATAGCGCAGCTGGATATTACCGATAATGTCGTCGGCCTGATGGCGGAGAAGATCGCCCTGCTTGACGACCATGTCCGGGAAACCATTAAAATGTGCGCCTGTATCGGAACCCGGTTTGATCTGGAAAGCGTCGGTCTCCTGATGGAAAGGCCGGTTGAATCGTTGCTGGATGATATGGCCGTAGCGGTTGCCGAAGAACTCGTCAGGCAGGATGGTGGCGGCTATCGCTTCCAGCACGAAAAAATCCGGGACGCCGCTTACTCCCTGATCCCTGATGAAGAAAAGCCGCTCATTCATCAGAAAACAGGTCAATTGATGCTGGACCGCGTGAATTCCGGCAAACTGAGCCTGCCGGAGAATATCTTTAATATTGTTCGGCACTGGAACGCCGCGGCCGCCGTAATTACGGATAAGGGGAAAAAAGTCGAGCTGGCCAGGCTGAACACAATGGCCGGGGAAAAGGCCAGGAGCGCCGCGGCTTATAATTCAGCAAAAGAATATTTCTCCATGGCACTCTCTTATCTGCCGGCAAATTCATGGAAGGACCATTATGATTTGTCCTGGCGGTTGTTCCTTCTCCTGGGAGAAAGCCGCTTTCTGACCGGCGACACGGAAGGCGCCGGCCTTGCTTTTGACGAGATGCTGGCTAACGCCGGAACCGATATCGAACGGGCGGATGTTTATTCCCTGATGGTGGCCCTTTATACGGCGATCGACAAACCCGACAAAGCGCTGGCCATCGGTCTGCAAGCCTTATCCCTGCTGGGGATTCGCCTGCCGGAAAACCCCGGGAAGCTGAATATCCTGATCAATATTATCCGTATCCGGCTGGCTCAGGGAACCACTAAAACGGAAGACCTCGCGGATCTGCCGCCACTGACGGATCCAAAACAGAATGCCATGATGACGCTGCTGTCGATGATAGGCGCTCCGGCCTATTACGCCAACCCCAACCTGTTTGCCGTCATCATTACCCGGGGCGTAATTCTGTCACTGAAAAACGGTCTTCCTCCATTGGCCGCCTACGGCATGATCGCCGTGGGACTGATCATGGGATCCAGGCTGGGGTTTTACGATTACGGCAACCGGCTGGGGAAAGTCGGGCTGAAAGTAATGGAACGGTTCAATGATTTAAAATCTTTTTCACGGTCGTATTTTATTTACGCCTATTTTATTCTGCCCTGGCGGGAACCGGCCAGAAACTGCATGAGCTATTTGTCGCTGGCTTATAAACACGGCATGGAAACCGGAGACATCATCTTTACGGGACACAGCATCAATGTCAGCGCCGCCTACCGGCTTTTTACGGGTTTTCCCCTGGATGCCATATTCGAAGATCATAAAGCCCGCAAATCCTTTCTGGAAAGGCTCGACTCTCCTTTTATTCTCAACAACTACCTGGATACGTATGAGATCGTTTTACAACTCCGGGAAAGCGGTGAAGAAGGCGGAGAGTCGCTTCAGACCAAATGGGACGACCGCGAAAGACGACTGAAGGCCATTGAAGACGAGAACCTGCAGCTGGGCATGTTTATTCATTATGCCAAAAGAGAAATGATCATGTTCCTGCTCGGCCAATTCCGTGAATGCTTCGATCTGGCCCTCAAGGCGGACCTGTTGGTTGATTATGCCATGGGCACCATGTATGTTGCCGAGCACTATTTCTATTGGGGTCTTTCCGCGGCCAGGCTGTTCGCGGACGGGACGGCGGGGGACAGGCGGCTGTTTATTAAAACGATCAGAAAATCTATTAAAAAATACAGAAAATGGGCTAAGGGTTGTCCTGAAAATTTCTTTCATAAGTTTTGCCTGCTGAAAGCCGAGTTGGCCAGAATCAAGGGGCAAAAAACGGTCGCAGCCGATTTATACCATAAAGCCCTGGTCTCGGCCAGACAAAACAAATACCTCCAGACTGAAGCCATTATCGGCGAGCTGGCGGCTGATTTTTATTTTCTGTCCGGCTATGATGAAATCGGCCGGGCATATATTACCGAAGCGAGAAACGCCTATCACCGATGGGGCGCCAACGTCAAAGTCAGACGCCTGGAATTGCTTTTTCCTCAACTGAGTTCTATCATACAGGTACGCGCTCATGCCAGTGAGACATCCAGTACCATGGCTGGTACGGCCATAGATCTTTCCACGCTTCGTAAAGCACTGAAGACCATTGCCGAAGAAAATATACACACTAGAATGATCGAAAAAATTATCCGGGCGTCGGTGGAGTTCGCCGGCGCGCAGAAAGGCATACTGATATTACGAAAACGGGAAAGCGCCGATGACAGAACCGACGAAAAGGCGGAAAACGTGTGCGAAGGCTTGCTGGTGGAAGCCGAATGGTCGGTTGACGCAAAAAACGCGGAAATCATGAAGTCCACGCCGGTCAACAAAAAAGATTCGCTTTCGCAGGTGGTGGTCAATTATGTCGCCAGAACAAAAAAAAGCGTGGTGGTGCATAACGCTCAGATCTCGAATGAAACATTACCCACGTTGTCCTCGGAGGCATATATTAAAGGCAGAGGGATAAAATCGATACTTTGTATTCCTTTATTGCTGAATACCGCCGAGGAACCGGAATTGACCGGAATCCTGTATTTTGAAAACAACCTGACCAGTCACGCCTTTACCCGGGAAAGAATTGAGATCCTGGAAATCATATCCCTTTCAGCGGCCGGCAAGCTGGAACTCTCCAGGAAGGCGATTACAGACGGATTAACCGGTTTATACAATCACGACTATTTTCAGAATACACTGCAACAGGAACTGCTGCTGGCAAAACGAAAGGGCCGGGAACTGTCCGTCATCATGATCGATATTGATCATTTTAAGCAATTTAATGATCAATGGGGCCACCTGGCGGGCGACCAGGTGCTCAAAGAGGTTGCGGCCACAATCAGGAATAACTGCCGCGGCTCGGATGTGGTCGTCAGATACGGCGGTGAAGAAATCGCCCTGCTGCTGCACGAAACCGACCCGGCCTCCGCCATGATTCTGGCGGAACATGTGCGCAAGAAAATTGATGAGCTGATCGTCACCTACTCCCCGGAGGCAAAACTCCATGTTACCATCAGCGCCGGCGTGGCGGGCTTCCCGCTTCACGCCAAGGACAAGAAAAATCT
>CAYSMV010000317.1:0-7414 GCA_964432245.1 uncultured Desulfobacterales bacterium | reverse complement strand
CACGGTCATCGCGGACAAGCTGCTGAAGCGCAATAATTTTAAAGCCGGCTTGACGGGTGACGAAGAAATGCTGGATTCTGCCGTGGCTTTTGCCGGATCATTGGCCGGCAAACTCGGTTCAAGCAACCTTCGGCCGGGATTTGACGTGGATAACGTCCCGCCCCGCGCGGAAATACCCGTTGAAGGCTGGAGTACGTCCACGGCTGTTTCCTTCGTGGCCTCGGTGTTCAGGACGGTTCGCATGGGACATCCGGACGCGCCGGTGCTGGCCGTTATCAGCAAGTTGCTGCGGTCCTCTTTTCTGCACCGGGAAATCCGGGAAAAAGGCGGGGCTTACGGGGGTTTTGCCCTTTACAATTCCGAGGACGGTCACTTCGGGTTTGCTTCCTACCGGGACCCCAACATCGTCAATACGCTTGACGTTTACCGGAAAGCGGTTGCCTTTATCCAGTCGGATAATTTCAGTGACGAAGAAATCAAGGAATCCATCCTGCAGGTCTGCTCGGATATTGACCGGCCTCTGACCCCGGCGGAAAAGGGGATCCGCGCGTTTCAGCGAAAGCTGATGTCGCTGTCTGATGAACAGCGCCGGGCCTTTAAAAAAGGCGTCCTCTCCGTCACCAAGAGCAGGGTCATGGCGACGGCCCGTAACCTTTTCCCGGATGATCCGCTGCAATATGCTGTTGCCGTTATTTCCGACAAGGAAAAGATTGAAACTGCCAACCGGAAACTGGAACGGCCATTGACCGTTCATAAAATATAGGGGGGGGACGCCCGTCTCGTCGTGGCCACCCCGGCCGACGACGAGACGGCTTTGATTCAAAACCGGGTATTATGCCTGAAAGACGATCCCCGCGTACCCCACGAAGCTCTCCGCCGGGCTGATATCATAACTGGTGGCGTACTCGGTCAGCAGGGCGTTTGTCGCGCCAAGCGACCGGCTGGCGGCGATAGCCGCGGCCACCGCGCCCGAGCAGCAGGCATTATGGCTGGCCAGCGCCTCGGTGATAACCGCCATGGGGTCCATGGTCTGCATCAGATCAATAATACGCCGATCCTCGCGCTGACGCACCTTTTCATGCGCCGCCGAACCGGTTCCATAATGGGTCAGGCCGAAATTGGAACCATAATGGGTCAGATCGGTTGAACCGACCACCGCGATTTTCCGGGCCTGCTCCTTTGCGATCTCAACGACAGCCGCGCCGATCTCGGGGGCAATGGCCGCCGGCGGTACGCCCATGGGAACGACTTTGGCGTTCTTAAAAAAATATTTGATGAACGGCAACTGCAACTCAATGGTATTATCCGGCGAAAAGTGCCGGGCGCTTTCTTCGCGAAAGGAAAAACGCTTTATCAGATGCCGGCATAAATCCTTGTCCACTTCAACAACGCCGAAAGGCGTCTCAATTCCGCCGGCCGGCATGATGCGGGGCATGGCGTCGGCATGCAGGTGCATGCCGAAAATGACGACCGTATCCGGCGCCGGGGCTTGTGACAGCAGGGAGATGGCCCGGCAGGCGATGCCGCCGGAGTAGGCCCAGCCGGCATGGGGCACGATCACCCCCATTGTCTGTTTTCCCGGTTTGGCTCTAACTTCCTTTTGAAGAAAACCGCGTATCTCCCGTTCACATTCAGCGCTGGTTGCCGGATACCAGCTGCCCGCAAAAACAGCCTGCCTGACATCCATGATCATCCCCCCGATGAATTATTGATGACAGCGTATTAAACGGCCAGCCCGGCCTATCCCTTTTTGGCGGCCACCATCCCCTGTAGCCATTCAATCCAGGATTCCAGCCCGGCCCCGGTTTTAGTGGATGTCTTAAAAACCGGCATTTCCGGCTTGATGCGATGAATGTTTTCGGTTGTCTCTTTGATATCGTAATCCAGATAATTGAGCAGATCTATCTTGTTGAGCAGCGCCACATCGCAGACGCGGAACATGAGCGGATACTTGACCGGTTTGTCTTCGCCCTCGGTAACGCTCAAGACCACGGCCCGGGCGTCTTCGCCGATATCAAATTCCGCGGGACAGACCAGGTTGCCGATATTCTCCACGATCAGAAGATCAATTTTGTCCAGATCAAAATTTCTGACGGCGGTTTCAATAACATGGGCCGCCAGATGGCAGTCCCCGCCGAACTCGTCGGTATTCACCTGCACCACCTCAACGCCGGTTTTCGCCAGCCGGTCGGCGTCATTGGTAGTACAAATATCACCCACGATAACCGCGCACCTTATTGCTGGCATCAGTTTTGTCAATGTTTTTTCCAGCAGCGTGGTCTTACCGGAACCCGGTGAACTCATCAGATTCAAGACAAACACTTTTTTTTCCGCGAAAACCTGGCGATTCTTCTCCGCCATGGCTTCATTGACATCCAGGACCCGGCGAACGACTTTTACTGTTTCCATTATGCCGCACCTCCTTTTTGCTTATTTTTTTATATATCACTTTCCGGGTCAATCCGCCAGCTCCAGTGAAACGATATCCATCTCCCGGCCGGAAAGAATATCCACCTGGCCGCTGCGGCACTTTTCGCAGATAAAATTCGGCGTCGTGACCGTCCATTCATGGCCGCATGATTTGCAGCGAACGACGATAGGCGTTTCTTCGATGACCAGTTTGGCGCCGGCCAGGGGCGTGCCCTGGGTGGCGATCTCAAAACAGAAACTCAGGCTGGAGGGAACAATGGCGGTCAGCCTGCCGATCCGCAGGTTTACCCGGGCGACGGACGGATTTTTAATGCCGGGAGGGATCGAGGAAACAGCGATATCGACGATCTGCATGGCGATTCCCATTTCATGCATGCGCCTGCTCCTTTGTCGGGGACACCCGGCAGATTTGAGATGTTTAGAACACTTTGGCGCAAAGCTCACCCAGTGCCCCGAGATCGCGGCAGACATGAATGCCGGCTTCTTCCAGGGCGGCGATTTTTCCCTGGGCGCCGCCGCTCCTGCCGCTGATAATGGCGCCGGCATGCCCCATGCGCCGGCCCGGCGGGGCCGTCAGGCCGGCGATAAAACCGACCACCGGCTTGGTCACCTTTTCCCGGATAAAGGCAGCCGCTTTTTCTTCGGCATTGCCGCCGATTTCGCCGACCATGACGATTCCCCGGGTATCTGGGTCTTTCTGGAAAGCGTCCAGGCAGTCGATGAAGTTGGTGCCGTTGACCGGGTCCCCGCCGATGCCGACGCAGGTCGTCTGGCCGATATTCTGGCCGGTTAACTGGTGCACCACTTCATAGGTCAGCGTTCCGGAGCGGGAAACCACGCCGACCGGCCCGCCCGGTTTATGAATATTACCGGGCATGATGCCGATCTTGGTTTCTCCCGGCGTGATAACCCGGGGGCAATTGGGGCCGATCAGCCGGGAGCCGGAAGCATCCAGAATTTTTTTAACGCGCATCATGTCCAGCACGGGAATGCCTTCGGTAATAGCCACGATCAACCGGATACCGGCGTCAATCGCTTCGCGAATGCCGTCGGCCGCAAAAGCCGGGGGCACAAAAAGCATGCTGCAGTTTGCACCGGTTGCTTTTACGGCTTCGGCCACGGTATTGAAAACCGGCACGCCGTCCATATCCTGACCGCCCTTGCCCGGCGTTACCCCGGCCACCACGGCAGTCCCATAGGCCATGCATTGCCGGGTATGAAATTGTCCTTCTTTGCCGGTAATTCCCTGGACCAGCAGGCGCGTGTTTTTATCCGCAAATATACTCATCAAGACACCTTCGCGGGATTGCAAAAAAAATTATTGCCATCCAGCTTTAAGTTTTTAAGCATTTATTATTATTCGTTTACGCGGCTTTGACCGCCTGCGCCACTTTGGCCGCGGCGTCGCTCAGATTTTCCGCCGTCTGAAGATTCAACCCGGATTCAGCCAGAATGCGTCGGCCTTCGTCCACGTTGGTCCCCTCCATACGGACTACCAGCGGCACGTGCACGTCGATGTTTCTGGCCGCCTGAACGATTCCCTGGGCGAGGATATCGCAGCGCAGGATACCGCCGAAGATATTAACCAGAATACACTTAACCTTCTTATCGCTGAGAATAATTTTAAAACCGTTTTCCACCATTTCGGCATTGGCCCCGCCGCCGACATCAAGAAAATTGGCGGGTTCGGCCCCGGCCAGCTTGATGATGTCCATGGTGGCCATGGCCAGACCGGCGCCGTTGACCATATTTCCGACATTGCCGTCCATGTTGATATAATTCAGGCTGTATTTGGACGCTTCGACTTCCAGGGGGTCCTCCTCGGCCGTGTCCCTGAATTCGACAATATCCTTGTGCCGGAAAAGGGCGTTATCGTCAAAATTGATCTTGGCGTCCAGGGCGATAATCATCTCGTCGGTCGTCACCACCAGGGGATTGATCTCCACCAGCGAAGCGTCCAGATCAACAAACAGATGAAACAAGTCATTGACGACCCGGGCAAAGGACTTGACCGCACCGGGCGGCAGGCCCAACCCATAAGCCACCCGCCGGCAATGAAAGGCGGAGATGCCGGAAAGCGGATTGACATAAACATTGATGATCTTTTCCGGTGTTTTTCCCGCCACCTCTTCGATATCCATGCCGCCGGCCTGGCTGGCCATGATGACGATATCGGCCGTTTCCCTGTCGGTAATAATGGAAAGATACAACTCCCGGGCAATATTTACGCCCTGCTCCACCAGCACCTTGCGGACAAGAGTGCCGCCGGCGCCGGTCTGGGGGGTGACCAGCCTGGACCCGATCAATGATTCGGCAAAGGCTTTCGCTTCATCGGCGGAACGAACAACCTTGACGCCGCCGCCTTTGCCACGGCCGCCGGCATGAACCTGGGCCTTGACCACCACCGGAAAGCTCCCCAGTTCTTCGGCCGCGGCCCGGGCGTCAGCCGCGTTTTCCGCCATTACGCCGGAAGGCGTCGGTATATTATATTGCCGGAACAACTCCTTTGTCTGGTACTCATGAATTTTCATAAAAAACTCCACCCCGCCCGCGAAACTAAAAAATAATCAGCGGGCAAATTAACCGATAACACACAGCACCGCATCTTTTTTAACGGAATCCCCGGCTGAAAAATTGATCGCCTTAATCGTGCCGCTGGCCGGCGAGGGCAGGGCGTTCTCCATCTTCATGGCCTCCAGGATAACGACCGTTTCTCCTTCGGAAACGGTATCGCCGACGTTTTTCACATACCGCACGATCATGCCCGGCATGGGCGCGGTCAAGGGCTTCCCGTCACCATCAGCCGCGGCGGGCTTCGGCGTTGCTTCCTTTTTCTCCTCGGGCTTGACCGGCGTCGGCGCGGCCGGGGGCGGCGCGGGCGCCGATTGAGCGGCTGTGACCGGATGTGCCGTCGGCATCGGCTGGGCCGGGGCCGAACCGATGCGGGCGGCCGCCTGCTGAATATAGGCGATGGCCGGCGAATCACCGGTTTCGTCTACGCCTACTTCGTAATACTCGTTATCCACGAACACATTAAAAGTCCGGTACCGTTCACTCTTGGCCGGCATTTCGTCTTTTTCCGGCTTTTCAACCAGCTTGCCGGCCCTGGCTTTGGCGACCAGTTCCTCTTCTTTCCTGGCCTGTTCCAGGGTTTTGGCCCGAACGGACGCGGGCGGATCCTCGAACCCGTATTTCCAGCTTAGGAATTTTTTGCCGGTTACCGGATAAAGGGCGTAAATCAGCGTATCGTCGATATCCACCGCCAAATCGCTGATCTCCGCCTTGGCTGCTTCCAGTTCGGGTTCTATGACCTCGGCGGGCCGGCCGGTGAACGGTTCTTCTCCCCTCGCATATCCCTTCAAAGCTTTTTTCTGAAGCTCCGGATCAATCGGCACGGCTGTTTTTCCATATAAACCATAGCAGAGGTCCTTGACCTGGTCGGTGATCCGCTGGTAGCGTTCGCCGCCCTTGTCAAACAGCACGTTATTAACCGTCTGAACACCGACGATCTGGCTGGTCGGCGTTACCAGGGGGATCTGCCCCAGATCCTTTCTGACTTTAGGAAGTTCCTTATATACTTCATCCAGCTTGTCCAGGGCGTCCATTTCCTTGAGCTGGTTGAACAGGTTTGACAGCATGCCGCCGGGCGTCTGGTGCAGCAGAACGTTGATGTCGATGATGGACATCTTGGGCTCGTTCAGAAGGTGTCGATACTTGGGCATGACGTCTTTTTCCAGAACGGCATTGATGGCCTCCAGCTTTTTGATGTCAAAGCCGGTATCCCGGTTGGTGCCCAGAAGCGCCATGACCAGCGGCTCCACGGCCGGATGGGAGGTTCGATAGGCATAAGGAGAAAGGCAGGTGTCAACGATATCAACCCCGGCCTCCACCGCCTTGAGATGAGACATGGGCGCCAGGCCGGATGTAAAATGGCTGTGAAAATGAATCGGCGGCTTTACCGTTTCTTTTAATGCTTTGACTATATTGTATATATCATAAGGCGCCGCCAGGCCGGCCATGTCCTTGATGCAGATGGTATCCGCGCCCATGGCCTCCAGTTCCCTGGCCTTTTCAACAAAATAATCGACGTTGTAAACCGGGCCGCCCAGCCGCGGTTCGGTCAGGCTGTAGCAAATGGTTCCCTGAAAATGTTTGCCCATTTTCTTGATCACCGCGACCACGGTTTCAAAATTGCGGAAATCGTTCAGGGCGTCAAATGTGCGAAAGATGTCCATGCCGTTTTCAGCGGCCCTCTCCACGAAAATCCGGGCCACGTCATCGGCGTAATTCCGGTACCCCACCAGGTTCTGGCCCCGCAGCAGCATGGAAAACGGGGTCTTTTTGAAGTAGCGTTTCAGTGTCCGGATCCGCTCCCAGGGATCTTCGTTCAAAAACCGATGCATGGTGTCAAAAGTGGCCCCTCCCCACATCTCCACGGCCCAGAAGCCGACTTCATCCATCATCTCCGCCACCGGGATCATATCCTCCGTCCGGCCCCGGGTGGCAAAAAGCGACTGATGGCCGTCCCGCAGGGAAAGGTCCATCACCTTCAGGGGGTTCTCCGCCTTGGGGCGGTTCTTTTCATAATTCATCTTGGTCATTTTCACCTGACTGTGGTCACTCATCTTATGCCTCTCCTTCAATCTATTTTAAAATAGACAGTTTTATGCCTCTTTATCGATAAAACGCTTTTAACTGCATCATGGTGCGATTCTGCATCTGTGACAGCCTTCCCTGCACGCCCCAGGTATTATCAAACAAAAAAGGGCCCCTTTCCAGGACCGACGTGCCCCGGGCCGCGGCAGCCATTTCCGACATCACCGCCATTTCTTCCTGCCCGGCAATATAGCTCATCACCGCCGCGGAAATCGCCGCCGTGATTTTCGTGTTTGTTTCTTTCATGATCTGTACTCCCCCGGCCTGTTATACCGGAATATTGCCGTGTTTCTTGGGCGGCCGGGTCTCCCGCTTGGTGCACATCAGC
>CAYSMV010000316.1:0-2484 GCA_964432245.1 uncultured Desulfobacterales bacterium | reverse complement strand
CACGGCTACCGGCCGGTTCGGCGCCATGATGGATGTTGCCCTGGTTAATGACGGGCCGGTGACGATTCTGCTGGATAGCCGGGCTGATTGAGCTTATCGGTCTGAAACAAAATGATGTTGCAGGAGGACGAATGGCAAAAAAATCGAGCGGCAAGGCCGTTGATGCCCTGCATAAGAAATTTGTTCGCGAACCGGTTCTTGTCTGGGACCGGTGTTCAGCGGCTGAGAAAAAGCGGGTGTTTGATTTTTCCGAACAATATAAACAGTTCCTGGACAAGGCGAAAACCGAACGGCTGGCGTCGGCCGCCCTGGTAAAGGAACTTGATGGCAACGGCTTTGTCGATATCCGAAAGGCGACCGGGAAACACCGGAAAGTGTATGTTGTTTACCGCAATAAAGCCGTCGCGGCAGCCGTCATCGGCAGCCGGCCGGTCGGTCACGGCCTCAATCTTATCGGTGCTCACATCGATTCTCCCCGCCTGGATCTGAAACAGAACCCGCTGTATGAGGAAGTGGACCTGGCCATGCTCAAGGTTCATTACTACGGCGGCATCCGTAAATATCAATGGCTGGCGCGGCCGCTGGCCGTTTATGGAAAGGTGATCAGGAAAGACGGGACCGGCATTGATATCGCCATTGGTGACGAGCCCTCTGACCCGGTGTTTACCATTGCCGATCTGCTGCCTCATCTGGCCAGAAAATTACAGGACAACAAAAAACTGTCGGAAGTTTTTGAAGGGGAGAAGCTGAACCTGTTGGCGGGCAGCATGCCTGCGGGAGATACGAAGGCCAGGGACCGGTTCAAGATGACCGTGTTAAAATATCTTTACGACAAATATCGGATGATTGAGGAGGATCTGGTCAGCGCCGAGATAGAGGCGGTGCCGGCGGGTAATGCCCGTGATGTCGGCTTTGACCGGAGCCTGATCGGGGCTTATGGCCAGGATGATCGGATCTGCGCCTATACGTCGATGCGGGCCTTGACCGCTTTGAAAAATCCGGAGAAAACGGCCGTGGCTTTATTTTTCGACAAGGAAGAAATCGGCAGCGAGGGTAATTCCGGGGCCAAGTCCGTAATCATGGAAGATTTTGTTTCCGATTTGCATCACCTTACCGCCGAAGCCACGGACGCCCGGACATTGCGTAAGACCCTGACGCTTACCTCGGCTCTTTCCGCGGATGTCAACGGCGCGCTTGATCCTGATTTCCAGGAAGTACATGAAAAGCGCAACGCCGCCCGGCTGGGATACGGCGTCTGTATTACGAAATTTACCGGGTCCGGCGGCAAATCCGGAGCCAGTGACGCCAGCGCCGAATATGTCGGCCGGGTACGGAGGATCTTCAACCAGGCCGGTATCGTCTGGCAGACCGGCGAACTGGGCCGGGTGGATCAGGGCGGCGGCGGCACCATCGCCAAATACCTGGCCGAATACGGTATGGATATCGTGGATTGCGGGCCTTCTTTACTGGCCATGCATTCGCCTTTTGAAATATCCAGCAAGGGCGATGTGTACATGACGTTTGCCGCGTACAAGGCGTTTTTTGCCTCGCCTGATTGATGATGAAGTCTTGAAAAACACGAAATCCGCGTCGCGTCCTGTCTCTGGGACTCTCGCGCAGTCGGCTGGATACCGGTCCGGCCGGCCGCAGGTTTGGAAGTCGGAAGTTGACAAGCAAGATCAAGATATCTTTTATTCTGGCGTTATCGGTTATTTCCATCGCCGCTCACGCCCCGGCCGGGCAAGCTCCGGAAAAAATCCTGGCAGAAGCCATCGGGAGAAGCGACGGCATTATCATTAAGGATGTCGCCACCGGCGAAGTTCTGTTTGCCGAAAACAGCGGTAAACCCTTGATTCCCGCTTCGATCATAAAGATCGTTACCAGTCTGGCCGCGATTCACTATCTGGGAGAAGATTTCCGTTTTGTCACGGAATGTTACCAGCGTGAAGATGGCGCCCTGGTTGTAAAGGGCTATGGCGACCCGGCCTTAGTATCCGAAGAGATCGATCACATGGCCGGCGCGGTCAGCCGGTTTGTCAGAGAAGTGTCCGGAATTATCGTAGATTATTCCTATTTTCAGGCGCCGGTCGATATCCCCGGCCGCAGTCAAGACTCGCTGGAGCCCTATGACGCTCCGAACGGGGCCTTGTGCGTTAATTACAATACGGTGGTTTTTGCCCGGGAAGATGGACGCTATGTCAGCGGTGAGCCGCAGACCCCTCTTTTGCCCTTTGCTGTCGACCGGATTCAATCGTTATCGGCTTCACCGGGACGGATCATGATCATCCGGAATCAGCGCGAAGCGGCGATTTATGCCGGTGAGTTGTTCACCCATTTTCTTGCCGGCCATGGCTGCCGCGTTACCGGTCAGGTGGCGGACGGCCGTGTGGATCAACAGACCGACCGATTTGTTTATGCCTATTCTTCACGGCATACGCTGCGGGATATTGTCGTTCAACTTTTGCGTTATTCGAGTAATTTCAC
>CAYSMV010000315.1:0-6791 GCA_964432245.1 uncultured Desulfobacterales bacterium | reverse complement strand
CGGATCGTTTCCGGCATGCTTTCTTTAACCGGTGCCTCCAGAAAAGAAATCGAAAACGCTCAAATCGGCGGCCGGCTCCACGATATCGGCAAAATCGGCGTCCGGGACAGTGTCCTGCTGAAGAGCGGACCCCTGACCGACATTGAACTGGCTCATATCATGGAACATCCGTTAAAAGGAGCCGAAATCATCAAAAACATACCCAGTCTGGCCGACACTCTGGATATCATCATGTACCATCATGAGCGCATGGACGGCAACGGCTATCCCGAAGGGCTGAAAGGTCAGGCCATTCCCCTGCTGGCCAGGATGACGGCGGTGGCCGACACCTATCACGCCTTAAGCAGCGACCGTCCTTACCGCACCGCCACCAGCCATGACCGGGCGCTCCAGATCATTTACGACGCCAGGGACACGCAGCTTTGCCCCGATTGCGTCAAACTGTTCATGGAGTGGTGCGACAAAAACGATCCCCAGCAGATCATCAAGCGCAAGCTGTCCAGCCCCGTGGCGGCTTTCGGCCTGCCTACATCGAGAATCGTGACCGGTTGACCGGGACTTCCAAAACCATGGTTGGCTATCTGCCTGTAAAATTCGGCTTCCGCTTTTCAATAAAAGCGGTGATGCCTTCGGCGGCGTCACGCGTAACCGCCACCTCGGCCAGTTTGCCGGAAAGAAACTTCACGGCCTCGCCCAGGGGCATGGACTCGGCGGCCGCAAAGGCCGTTTTGCCGATTTTCATGCCGATGGGACTCTTTTCAACCAGCTGAGCCACCACCGAAGCGACTTCGTCTTCAAATGTTTCCTCCGGGACCACCCGGGTCACCAGCCCCATTTCCAGGGCCTGGACGGCCGTCATTTTTTCCCCCAGCAAGACCATCTCCATGGCTTTTTTACGGGGCACATTGCGGAAAATCAAAGCGCCGATCATCATGGGGAACAGGCCCACGTTTACTTCCGGCGTGCCGAATCTGGCCGTGTCCCTGGCAATAACGATATCGCAGCCCAGCATGAAGCCGGTGCCGCCGGCCAGGCAATGGCCGTTAATCCTGGCCACGGTCGGCTTGGGAAAAGTCGCCAGGCGCGTTATTAAAGCGGCATATCCGGCCAGGACATCGGTCCCGGCGTCTCCAAAATCACCGCCCAGATCGGCGCCGGAACAAAAGGCTCTGTCGCCGGCGCCGGTCACCACCACCGCCCGTACCTGCTCATCCTGCTCGGCTTTGTCCAGTCCCTGTGAAAAAAGAGTCATCGCCTCAGGGCTGATGGCGTTCCGCTTTTCCGGCCGGTTGATGGTCAGCCAGGCGGCCCTGTCTTTTAATTCATAAATCAGATGCGGTTCACTCATGATCTCCTCCCGGCGGCTCTCCGGCCGCGTCCGTACGCTGGATATCCACCAGGATATCGCCCGGCGCCACCTTGTCGCCCGCAACCACATTGACGCCGGTGACAATCCCGTCAAAAGGCGCGCCCAGCGTCGTCTCCATTTTCATGGCCGAAACAACGGCCACGGGCTGGCCTTCGGCAACCGTATCACCGAGACTGACGTTGATCCGTACCACCACGGCCGGCATGGGCGGTGTCACTTCCAGAGGCCGCTTTCGGGCTGACTTGCGCCCTGCTCCGGACAGGAGCAGGGCGTCCTCATCGATTGCTTCATATGCCCGGCCATGAATAACAACTGTTTTGCCGTCGGCGTTGTCCACAACGACAACAGGCGTCTGCCGGCCGTTAACCGTCAGCAGCAGGGTGTTATCCGACGTCCGGTTAAAAACCACCCGATATTCCTGTTCGGCCAGGACGGCCGTAAAAAATCCGTCACCGACATCGATCACGGTCACGGGCAGGCGGATATCTTCCATCCTGAGCACATATTCCAAAATTGTCCTCCTTCTCTGTATCCCGGTTTAAAAGATGAAAGGACACCGCATTCTCCTTTCACCTTGAACCCTGAACCTTACACCCTGAGCCCTTATCATAGCCGCCAATGTCCCAGCGTTTCCCATGGCAGCGGGATCTCGTCGACGCCGCCGGCCGTTTTCTCCGTTGCCCGCTTGACGGTCATTCCATCCGCGATAAACGCCAGCGCCGCCAGATCAACGTCCGGCAAGGAAGGCCGCCATGACGGGAAATAGGTTTCAATAAAATTGGTCCGTGTTTTTCCTTCACGAAACGGCTGTGAATCAATGATATCGGCCAGAAACAGGGTCGGGGTTTTAATGCCGATAATTACATAATCCGCCAGGGCTTTTTTCATGCGGGCAATAGCGCCGTCCCGGCTCTCCGCGTGCACGATCAACTTGGAAAGAATCGGATCGTATTCGACGGGCACGGTAAAGCCCTCGTAAACACCGCAATCGTTCCGTATGCCCGGTCCGGCCGGTTCCTTCAGACAGACGATTTTCCCCGGCGAAGGGAAAAAATCATTGGCCGGGTCTTCGGCGTAAATCCGGCATTCGATGGCATGACCGCGGGCCGCCACCTGAGCCTGGCGCAGATTCAGGGGTTGACCGGCGGCGATTTCAATCTGCCGGCGGACGATATCAATACCGGTAATCATTTCCGTGACGGGATGTTCCACCTGAAGCCGCGTATTGACCTCCAGAAAATAAAAATTTCCGTCTTCATCCAGGATAAACTCCACCGTCCCGGCATTGACATAACCGGCCGTGGCCGCGGCCCGTACGGCGGCTTCGCTCATTTTTTGCCGCAGTTCGTCGGTCAGGGCCATGGACGGCGTTTCTTCGATGATTTTCTGATGCCGGCGCTGGATGGAGCACTCCCGTTCAAACAGATGAATGATATTGCCTTGGTTATCGGCCAGAATCTGTATCTCCACATGTCGCGGCTGGTCGATATATTTTTCCAGATAAACCGACCCGTCACCGAAAGCCGCTTTGGCTTCGCCGGCAGCCGACTTCAGGGCGGAGGCCAGTTGCGAAGGATCGGCCACGATCCGCATGCCCTTGCCGCCGCCTCCGGCGGCCGCTTTCACCAGCACGGGGTACCCGATTTGATCGGCCTGGGCACTCACCCTGGCCGGATCAGCGTCCGGTTTCATCATACCCGGCACGACCGGCACGCCGCCTTCAAGCATCATTTTCCTGGCCACGGTTTTATTGCCCAGATCCCGGATCACCTGCGGCGGTGGACCGATAAAAACAATACCGTTGTCCAGGCAGGCACGGGCAAAATCCGCGTTTTCGGCCAGAAACCCGTATCCCGGATGAATCGCCTCAGCGCCGGTCCGGCCGGCCGCCTCAATTATCCGGTCCGCGTTAAGATAACTTTCCGCTGGTTCGGAAGCGCCGATAAAAACCGCTTCGTCGGCGTTGCGCGCGTGCAGCGCCGTCTTATCGGCCTCCGAATAGACGGCCACCGTGGCGATACCCATTTCCCGGCAGGCCGCCATCACCCTCAGGGCGATTTCACCACGATTGGCGATCAGAATTTTCTTAAACATGTTCTTTCCCCTCAAATAGTACGAATGATCCTTCAATATTCCAAGGGGCCTCTGAAAATCAGAATTTTGGCTTGGCCTCGAATCAAAAGGCAATTTTCAGCGGCGCCTTACATTCTGAAAACACCAAAGCCGTAAACATCATCCCTGAGCGGCGCATTGAGGCTTGCCGAGATCGCCAGGCCCATGACATCCCTGGTCTTGACCGGATCCAGAATGCCGTCATCCCACAGATGAGCAGTGCTGTAATAAGCGTTGCCTTCTTTCCTGGCCGCTTCTATGATCGGCTGTTTCAGAGCCTCGGCCTCCGCTTCGGTCAGCGGCGGTTTGCCCAGACGAACGTTCTGGTCATTGGTAATCGTCTCCAGGACGCCGGCCGCCTGTTCTCCACCCATGACGCCGATTTCGGCGTTGGGCCACATCCACAGAAAACGCGGTGAATACGCCCGGCCGCACATGGCGTAGTTACCGGCGCCGAAGGATGCGCCCGCGATCAGCGTGAACTTGGGAACCGAGGCCGTGGACACGGCATTAACCATTTTGTGACCGTCCTTGGTGACCCCGGCGGCTTCGTAGCTTCTGCCCACGATAAAACCGCTGATGTTCTGGACAAACCACAGCGGAATTTTGCGGTTGTCGCAGATCTGGATGAACTGAGTGGCCTTCCGGGCGCTTTCCGGAAACAGCACGCCGTTGTTGGCCAGGATACCGACGGGATATCCGTGAATATGGGCCCAGCCGCAAACCAGGGTCGGCCCGTACCGTTCCTTGAATTCGAGAAAATCACTGCCGTCTACCATGCGGGCCAGAATCTCTCGGATATCATAGGGCGTGGAAATGCGCCGCGGAATGATGCCGTATAATTCTTCGGGCTCATATAACGGCGGCTTGACGGGTCTCCTGGTTAATTGCGATTTTTCAGTCTTCGGCAGATTGCCGACGATCTCCCGCAGGATCGCGATGGCGTGGGCGTCGTCTTCGGCGTAATAATCGGAGACACCGGACTGATCGCAGTGTACCTCGGGACCGCCCAGTTCATCGGGGGTCACTTCTTCGCCGGTGGCCGCCAGCACCAGCGGCGGACCACCCAGAAAAATCGCGCCATGTCCTTTGACATGAACAATCTCATCGGACATGGCCACGCCGTAGGCGCCGCCGGCCGTGCACAGGCCCATCACGGCCACGATCTGCGGAATACGCATTTTGGACATCATGGCCTGGTTGTAAAAAATCCGGCCGCCGCCGTCGATGTCGGGAAACATCTCGGACTGAAGCGGAAGATAAGCGCCGGCCGAATCCACCAGCGTTACCGAAGGCAGACGGTTTTCCATGGCAATGGTCTGCAGACGCAGAGTCTTTTTGGCCGCCATGGGATAAGCCGCCCCGCCTTTGATGGTGGCGTCATTGGCACTGACCATGACCTCCCGTCCCCGGATAATGCCGATGCCCGCCCGGAGACCGCAGCCGTGGATTTTACCGTCATACATGTCTTTGGCAGCCAGCGGCGCGATCTCTAAAAAAGGCGTGTTTTTATCGAGCAGCAGATCAAATTTTTCATCCACGGTCAGCTTGCCGGTTTCCCTCAGCCGGTCTAAAGACTTTTGCGATCGCTCGTGATGGGCCCGGTCTACCTCCCTGTTCAGCTCTTCCACCAGGGCCTTCATCCGTTCCTGGTTTGCCTTGAATTCATCCGAATTTATATCAATCCGGGACTCAATTACACCCATTTCTCTTCCTCCGCATCCAAAGGGTTGGAAAATTCCCGGCCATATCTGTTTTCCCGACATCCCGGCGGCACTGGGGGCCAGTAGCTTCAGCCGCCTCCGGGCATCTCTACGCTTAGCTGTGTGCCCGGGTCAAGCCCGAAATGACGATGTAAAAACCTTTATGAATTCATCAACTTTTAACCATCCTGTAAAAATAAACTTGGATACTTTTAGAGGTGGGCTAAGCTATTGAATTAAATTCAATTTTAAAATCAGCCCAAAATATTGTCAAGCGCTTTTTAGAAGACATCACCGTTGCTTTGACGACGGGGAAGTCCCGTTGTCAAATAGCAGATAAAAAGCTTGACAGCGGTTGAACCGAATTATAAAATTGAATCAAATTATTTTCATGAATGACGCTTCGTTTTTATATACCAGGAAACCTTACAAAGAGAAGAGACGGATGGACTTTGCATTCACCAAAGAACAGCTGATGTTCAAAAAGGAAATCATTCGGTTTGCCAGAAAAGAGATCGTTCCCCGGGTCCAGGAGCATGACCTGAAAAAAGAGTTCGACTTTGAATCATTCCGCAAGCTAGGGGAATTCGGCATCCTGGGGCTGCATTTCCCCGAAGCTTACGGCGGCGGCGGGGCGGACGTCATCACCACGGTGATGGCCGGCGAAGCCCTGGGGGGGGCCGGCGTGGATGGCGGGCTGACCCTGGCCTACGGCGCGCACACATTTTTATGCGCGGATACCATTTTCTGCCACGGTACGGAAGAACAGCGGAAAAAATATATTCCAAAACTGGCCTCGGGAGAATGGATCGGCTGCATGGGACTGACCGAGCCTAACGCCGGCTCCGATGTGGCTTCCATGGTCACCACCGCTGAAAAAAAGGGGGACCGTTATGTTTTAAACGGCAGCAAAATTTTTATCACCAACGGGCCCATCGCCGACGTGGCCGTGGTCTACGCCAAGACCGATCCGGCGCAGAAGCACACCGGCATATCAGCCTTTATTGTTGAAAAGGGCACCCCGGGGTTTGCCGCGGGTCCCAACCTGATCAAGATGGGGGTTAGCACATCCCAGACCTCGGAGCTTTTTTTCAGCGACTGCGAGATTCCGGAGAAGAACCTTCTTGGCAGAGAGGGGGAGGGATTCAACATGTCCCTGCAGACCGTGGAATGGGACAGAAGCGCCCTGCTGGCCCCTTTTGTCGGCTCCTCCACCTACATGCTGAACCGCTGCATCGAGTATGCCCGTGAGCGGGAGCAGTTCGGTCGCAGAATCGGCCAGTTCCAGGCCATCAAGCACAAAATCGCCAATATCCGTATTTTCAGTGAGGCTGCGCGCAGCCTGATTTATCGAATCGCCTGGTGCAAGGACCAGAAAAGGCCGTTAAATCACCTGGAAGCGGCGGTGGCCAAGCTTTTTGTGGGGGACTGGAGCCTGGGGCCGGCCAACGATGCGGTGGTACTCTTCGGCGGATATGGTTACTGCCATGAATACGACATGGAGAGAATCTTCCGCGACAGCCGCCTGGCGCCCGTGGGCGGCGGCACCTCCGATATCCAGAAAATGATTATTTCCAAAATGATATAATCACCAGAAATCAGGAAAA
>CAYSMV010000314.1:0-3774 GCA_964432245.1 uncultured Desulfobacterales bacterium | reverse complement strand
CTCGCCGGGAGTCTCGCACAGCAGATGATCCCGTTCCAGGAACATGCCCAGCATCAATTCGCTGTCCACCTGGTTTTTGGGACAACCCAGGCTGGTCAGATGCACTTTCAAGTCTCTCTATTTTCCAGGGAACACGGGCTTGCGTTTTTCAATAAAGGCGGTAACGGCTTCCAGAAAGTCATCTGACGGAAGAATATTGGCGCTCCGGCTGGCGACATAGGCAAGCCCGTCTTCTACCGATTTTCCGATACCATAGTTCAGGACATCCTTGGTCGCCTGCACGGCCAGAGGGGACTTATCCGCTATTTCCAGCGCCCATTCCCGGGCGCCGGCAAATAATGCCGCTTTGTCTTTGAACACCGCGTTAACCAGCTGTACCTCCAAAGCGCGTCGGGCGTCGATATTTTTGGCGGTATAGGCCAATTCCCTTGTTATACCCTGACCGACGATATGCGGAATTCGCTGCAGGACACCTACATCCGCCACAAACGCGACAGCGGCCTCCCGCAGGGAGAAAACGGCGTCTTCGCTGCACAGCCGGATATCGCAGGCCGTGGTCATGTCAAGACCGGCGCCGATGCAATATCCATGAATAGCCGCGATGACCGGCTTCCGGCACCACTGAATACAACTGATGGAATCCTGAAGCATCCTGATTTTCTTGACCATTTTCTGCTTCATGCCGCCTTTCTGTTGCGGGTCGGTGATTTCCGGCAACTCGCCGCCCATCCCCACCAGATCGATCCCGGCTGAAAAACAGGCGCCTTTGCCGGCGATAATGGCAACCCGGATGTCATCATCGGCGTCAATGTCCTCAAAAATCGGAATACTTTCTTTCCAGGCCGGGGGATTCATGGCGTTTTTTTTCTCCGGCCGGTTCAGATAGACCCATGCCAGCGGAGGCTCTTTTTCCACCAGGTAAAATTCATAGGCAGACATTCACTTCTCCTTTTTACAAAAATGCTCGGAATAATAGTCTTTTAATTGCCCGTCGCCCTCCCGGACGGTGATCACGCATTCGGTGTTGTCCAGAGAGTTGACAAGGGCCAGTCCGTCCTCAGGAGACATCACCATGAGAGCGGTGGCCAGGCCGTCGGCAAACGTGCAGGAGTCGGAGATTACCGACGCGCTGACAATACCGCTCGTCACCGGATAACCGGTACGAGGATCCATGATATGGCAATATGATTTACCGTCAATGACAAAAAAATTCCGGTAGTCGCCGCTGGTGGCCATAGCCTGATCGGAAAGCGTCAAAGCCCGGCGCACCTGGTCCACCGGCGCGTAAGCTTCCGGCACATTAATGCCGACATTCCAGGCGGCTCCCTTTTCCTTGGCCCCGGAGACGACGATTTCACCGCCGATTTCGACGATAAAATCTTTCAACCCGCGCTCTTTCAACAGCGCGGCGATTTGATCCGCCCCGTATCCCTTGGCAATGGACGCCAAGTCCAGCGACACGCAGGCTTTCTTCTTGGTAACTGAATCTTCCGCGAGTTGAATAAAATCATATCCAACACAAGTCAGGACTTCGGCTATTTGCTCCCGGGTCGGCAAACAGCGCTGCTCCACCGGAAGATGAAAACCCCAGAGCTTTATCAGCGGCCAGACAGTGGCATCCCAGGCCCCGCCGCTTAAGGTGAATATTTTTTCCCCGGCCCGCAGAACATTCGTGAAATCCGTCGAAGCGGCAAAGGGCCGCCCCGCTGTCGTCAGGGCATTAAACCGGCTGATTTCACTGGCAGCGATATAGGTCGACATGCTGTTATTGATTTCAGCCAGCCGGGCGTCGACCTTCTTCCGCAATCGGGCACCGCTGGTAAAAAAAGGCGCTATCACGCTGATGTGATAAACGGTTCCCATGGTTTTCCCGGAAAAGCTGATCCGCCGGTCAAGGCCGCAGGCAGGGAAAACAAAGATACTGATCAAAAGGAAAATAATGGCGACGCGCGCGCCCCATCTTCCGGTGCCGAAAGCCATATGCCTCCATTTCTTCCTGATAAATTTTTCCTTTAAACCCGTCAAGTGTAAGCGATCAGAAAAAAAATCGCAACAAAGTTTCTATTGACATAAGAGTTCAATTGTGGATTAACATAACAGATTTTAACCTGAATATCGCACATCACGGCCAACGTCCATGATAGTGACAGCATAAAAACAAAACATAAAAAAAGGCCGGCTCACGAATCCGCCGGGGAGGATAATTTGTTTGATTTGTTTAGTTTTCATAGGATTTCGATCCACAACGGCTGGTCAATGGCCGGCCTGGGTATTACGATAGACCTGGCCGGGCTGGCTATCCTGGCGTTTGTCGTATCCCGGGTGCCTAAAATAGTCGCTCTGATGGAGAAAATCGGTGCGATATTCAGAAAAAAGCCGGGAAAACCAGGCGCTAAGCCGGTAACCAAATCAAAACCGGCTCCTCTTTCCGAAGAAGGCATCCAGAAAATCGCCGGCGTTTATAAGGAATGCGCCAAGTCTCTGGGCGAGGTTTTTCAGCTTTCGGAGCTTTACCGGGCGTCGGAGGAAAACGGATTGCCGCATCCGCACTTGACCATTAAAGCCCTGCGTGAATCAGGCCTGCTGGTGTCCCAGGGCAACGGCCTTTTTAAATGGAATCTTTAACAAACTTTCTTTGGCAAGCCGCGAATAGGAGAGCAAATGCTTGATCTGGCGATTGATTTTTTAAGCAATACCGGCTTCGCGCTGACCGACTACCGCAATCTGGTCATGCTGGTTGTCGGCAGTTTCTGTGTTTACCTGGGTGCGGCCAAGGGTTATGAACCTTTACTGCTGATACCCATCGGGCTGGGCATCATTATCGGTAATGTCCCTTTTTTTAAAGGATTCGGGCTCGGCGTCTATGAATATAACAGTGTCCTGCACTATCTTTATTTCGGTGTTACATCCGGTCTTTACCCCTCCATCGTTTTCCTGGGATTGGGCGCCATGACCGACTTTTCTTCCCTGCTTTCCCAGCCGAAACTCATGCTTCTCGGCGCGGCCGCCCAGGTAGGTGTTTTTTTCACCCTGGTAGGCGCTTTGGGCTTCGGATTTCTTCCGCAGGAAGCCGCCTCGGTAGCGATCATCGGCGGCGCGGACGGTCCCACCTCGATCTTCCTGACCGCCAAACTGGCCCCGCACCTGATCGGACCCATCGCCATCGCCGCCTACTCCTACATGGCGCTGATCCCCGTTATCCAGCCGCCGATCATGAGGCTTTTAACCACCCGCAAGGAACGGCTCATCAGGATGCCCGAGGTGCGGGAAGTTTCAAAAAACGAGCGGATGATCTTTCCGGTCATCGGCATCATGCTCTGCTGTTTTCTGGCACCGGCCTCGATCCCCCTGCTGGGGCCTTTTTTCTTCGGTAATTTTCTAAAAGAATGCGGCCAGGCGGAACGCCTGGCGCAAAGCGCCCGGACGGTCATCATGGATACCGCCACCATTTTCCTGGGAATGACCGTAGGCGCCAGCACCCAAGGGGATATTTTTCTGACGGGGAAATCCATCGGCATCTTTTTCCTGGGCGCGGTGGCGTTTTCCATAGCTACCGCTTCGGGCCTCATTTTTGCGAAAATAATGAACCTGTTTATGAAAGAGAAAATCAATCCCCTGCTGGGCGCGGCCGGCGTGTCAGCGGTTCCGGGATCGGCCCGGGAGGTGCATCTGGTCGGTCAGCATGAAGATCCCCATAATTACCTGCTGATGCACGCCATGGCCTGTAACGCCTCCGGGGTGATCGGCTCCGCCATTGCCGCCGGCGTATTGTGG
>CAYSMV010000313.1:0-1750 GCA_964432245.1 uncultured Desulfobacterales bacterium | reverse complement strand
GATTGGCGTTGGCCATGGTCTCCGCGGTGGTGAAACTTTTCGATACCACCACCCATAATGTTGTTTCCGGGTCAATGCGGTCGATGATGCCACCGAAATTATGAATGTCCACGTTGGCCAGGAAATGGAGCGTTATGCCCTTGTCGGCCATGGATTCCAGGGCAAGGGCCACACACTCCGTGCCCAGGTATGAACCGCCGATGCCGATGACGACCACGTGCCGGAATGGTTTGCCGGTATCCCCGACCAGGGTCTGATTGTGCACGGCTTCGGAAAAGTCTTTGATCTCATCCCGGACCCTCCTGATCTCCGCGCTTACGTCCATGTTGTCCACGACCAGAGAGTTACCGGAGAAATCCCGGGCCGCGGTGTGCAGCGCCGAGCGGTTTTCGGTGCTGTTGACCTTCTCGCCTCTGGCCATAGCCTTGAATTGATCCGTTACTTTTCTGGTATTGGCCAGCTCCAGAAGAAGTTCCATGGCGTCGCCGTCCACCCGCTGGCGGGAAAAATCGTAGAAAAAACCGGAATAGGACAGGGAGAAATTCCGCAGCCGCTGATCGTCAGTAACCAGATGTTTTAAATGCATTTCCGGCCGGGACATTATTTGCGCCTGGCCGGTTAAGCGGCGCCAGATATCCAGGCTGGCAAGAGGCATGGTTTTCATGGCGGTTTACCGTTTTGTTTTTGTTGGTGTTTGAAGGCTGTTTTATAAAAATCCGGGCTCTTTTCAGGGAGGGGATAGCTTAAAAAGGGGAAAAGAGCCCGGAAAATCAAATTACTCTTTTTCGCGATGAGCCGCTTCTATTACCTTGCCGGATTCCTGGGCAGGCATAATTTCATAGTGAGAAAATGTCAGCGTGAATTTTCCCCGGCCGCCGGTCATGGACCGCAGGTCCGGGTCGTAGGTCTGAAATTCCGCCAGGGGAACATGCGCTTTGATGACCTGATTTTTACCCTTGCTGTCCATGCCCAGAACTCTGCCCCGTTTGCTGTTCAGATCCCCCATGACGTCTCCCATAAACTCTTCAGGAGTGGTGACGGTTATTTCCATGATGGGCTCCAGGATAACCGGACCGGCTTCTACGGCGGCCTTTTTAAATGCCAGGGAGCCTGCGATCTTAAAAGCCATTTCCGAAGAGTCGACCGAATGATAGGAGCCGTAATCCAGAACAGCCCTGAAGTCAATACAGGGAAATCCGGCTACTGGACCAGCCTTGGAGGCTTCCTGGATACCCTTGTCCACCGCCGGTATGTATGTTCTCGGTATCACGCCGCCGACGATTTTATCGACAAATTCATAACCGGCGCCCCTGTCCAGCGGCTCCAGCTGGACCCAGCAGTCTCCAAACTGGCCATGACCTCCGGATTGCTTCTTGTGTCTTCCCTGCACCCGGACCGTCTTGGTAATGGTTTCCCGGTAGGGGATTTTCGGAATGCTCAGCGTAACTTCCACGTTGTATTTTCTTTTAAGCCGTTCTATCGCGGTTTCGATATGAACCTGACCTCTTCCTGAAAGAATAATCGCTCTGGCTTCGGCATCGCGCGACAGCCGTAAGGCGGGGTCTTCTTCAATCAGCTTGTTGATGGAAGACTGAAGTTTATCTTCATCTCCCTTGTTTTTAGGTTCGACCGCGAAGGAAATTACCGTCGGCAGCGGCTCGGCGCAGTCAAAAACGATCTTTCTGGCCGGGTCGCAGAGGGTGTCGCCGGTATTGGTGTTTTTCAGCTTGGCCAGGGCGATAATAGCGCC
>CAYSMV010000312.1:0-2965 GCA_964432245.1 uncultured Desulfobacterales bacterium | reverse complement strand
GGAATAAGAGAAGGACCAGCCAGGGCAGAAAGCCTTTATTTTTTTTAAAAAAATAATAGCTGGAACGATAATATTCGATCCACGTCCGGGCCGGAACCTTTTTCTTGGTGGCTGCTCCATGGATGTGATAAATCCGGGCCTGGGGCAGATGAAACACGCTGTAACCCGCCTTCCACATGCGATAGGACCAGTCTGTTTCGTCCAGGAAAAAAAAATAATGCTCATCCATATAGCCGACCTTTTTCATCGCTTCCGTTCGGACCATCATACAGGCCCCGATAATCGACTCAACGGCCACAGGGGTATTAATATCCTGTCTTTTGCTGGGGTATTTTTTAGGGAAAAACAGTTTCGGCAGGCTTCTGTTTATTAATTCAGAGATCAAACCGGGAAAATTGGCGAAAGAGTTCTGTTTTGAGCCATCCTGGTTAAGATATTGCGGAGCAGCCAAGCCCACCTTGGGATTCTCATCCATAAAGGCGACCATTGTTTCCAGGGCTCCTTTGATTATTCTGGTGTCCGAGTTGAGGAGCAGGGCGTATCTGGAGGAGACAAGAGGCAGAACCTGGTTGTTGGCTCTGGCGAATCCTCTGTTCTCCTGATTGACGATAAGTTTTACCTGGGGAAAATTCCGCTGAACGGCTTCGGCGCTTCCGTCGACTGAGGCGTTGTCGACCACAAAGACTTCATAACTTATCTTCTCTACGAGATTGTAGACTGAGTGCAGGCAGTCCAGGAGCAGCTCTCTGGTATTCCAGTTGACGATGATGATACTTAAATCCATTAATATGATCTGATTTTAAGTTGTTGCCGGTCTTGTGCCTTTATTCAAAAGCAAACAGCGTCGGCTTCCGGTGTTTTATAGCCCGGCTACCTTTTCAGGGAAAAAAATAGATAGTTTTTCCAGGCTTCAAAATTAAAGGGGTAAAGCGACAATGCTTTCCGGAGGGCTTTTTCCCCTTCTTCTCTGTTTCCGTTTTTCAGTGAATTCTCCGCTATATGGGTATATATCCGGGCCATTCTTTTTTTATAGGATGATTTTGGTATGAGGCCGGGATCATAATTTTTCTCTAAAACCCTCAGCCACATTTTTCTTCCCTCGATGTTGTCATATCGGATCTCTTTGGGCCTTCTCGTATACACGGTAAGAACATCATTGATAAATCCCACCGGGTATTCTTTTGCTATCCGAAGCCACATATCAACATCATTACAACGGGGAAGGGTTTCATCAAAACCGCCCACCTTATCGAAGCACTCTTTTTTTATGATAACCGACGACGTCCGGATAAAATTCCTGAAAAACAGGTCCCTGTACACCCATCCGGATTTGCCGGAGCGCCTGATTTTATCTATTTGAATGGTATTGAAATCCCGATCTACCGTGTTGGTGACGCAACGGGTGGCGACAAGACCATATTCCGGATGGGCTTCAAAGCATTCCATCTGTTTCTGAAGTTTTTCCGGTTTCCAGAAGTCATCGGAATCCAGTAAGGCGATATATTCGCCCCGCGCTATTCCAAGGCCGCGGTTTCTGGCGCTTGATATGCCGCCGTTTTCCTTATATTCATATATTATTCTGTCCTGATATGGTTTTAATGTTTCCCGGGTATGATCGGTCGAACCATCATCGACCACGATGATTTCAAAATCCCCATAAGTCTGCTGGAGAACCGAATCAATGGTTTTCCCGATAATGAAAGCCCGATTATACGTTGGAATTAGGACGCTTATCTTCGGCATATGGTAGTTATTTATATAAGGTGGACCGCCATTGTCAAGGCATAAAAGCGGGCCTGGCAAGCGGTATTTTCATAAAATGAGACCTGTAAATTACCGGGTCAATGGATGATCGAGCACAGTTTTTTCCTGTATACTTCATGGGAAAAATACCTGCAGAGCCTGTTATAGGCTTTTATGCCGAAATCTCTTCTTTCCTGATCTGATTTCAAGTAATAGGTTTTGATTGCCTCTGCCAAAGCCCGGGGATCTTCAGGAGGAACGAGTAAACCTGAATCGCCCACCGCTTCCGGGCTGCCGCCGGCATCGCAGGCTATCACTGGTAACTTGGCTGCCATGGCTTCCAAAAGGGCCACGCTGAACGGCTCCCGAACAGATGAGAGAATAAAGGCGTCAAATCCGGGCAGGTATTGATAAGCGTCAGGCACGCCTCCCGTGAAAATCACCCTGTTCTCCAATTTTCTTTTTTTTGTCTCCTGTTTGAGAAAATCTTTTAATTTTCCAGTCCCGATAATAACCATTTTAAGATGGGGCGTCTCATCCCCAAGCAGCTCCAAAGCTTTCAGAATGACCAGGTGGCCTTTCCAGGAGGTTAACCTGCCGACGGTGACAAAGGCCACCTCTTCTTCCCGTAATCCGAACTTGTCGCGCGCTTGCCGGCGTGGTAAGTAGTTTTTTTCCATGGCTTTAATGTCTACGGTATTATGTAGAGTAATGACCCGGTCGGGGGATATTCCCCAGTTGATTTTGATAAAATATTCCCGCATGGCTTCGGATACGGTGATAAACGTAAATCGACGGCGCAGGAAAATAAAAGTAAAGAGTTTTCTCTTGAATTTATGGTTCCCGCTTGGCCCGCGGATGACAAGGTATTTAGAGATATCGGGTAGAAAAAGCGTGCCCAGGCCGACAATCATCCCCTGTTTCAGCCAGTGGCCGATAACCACATCGAATTTTCCGTTTTTTATTGTTTTTCTTAATTTAAAGGCAGCAGGAAGTATTTTACCGAAGGGTTTAATCTTTTTGTTGTTTAAAAAGATTACCCGATTGGCGGCGGTCCGCCGCTCCGCCACTTCATTTTTCTCCCCTTTCAGGTAAGCCATCGTCGTATCAAATCCACAGGCCTTTAAACCCTTGGTAAATTCATTGCCGCTGCATAATCTGTGGTCTTCCCGGTCTCCGGTATGAGCCAGGTGGATCGAACTCGGGCGCAATTCCAGAATTT
>CAYSMV010000311.1:0-3674 GCA_964432245.1 uncultured Desulfobacterales bacterium | reverse complement strand
CCATTGAGCGTAAACGGGCATGCCCTCGATTTTCAATTTCCCATCCGCGGCCGCGAAGAAAATCGCCTCCATGCTCTGTTTGAGCATAACGGAGACCGCGGTCTTCGTATCTTTCCAGACCAGGGCCGCGTCAAAGGGATGGTCGGACCCGGTTTGAGATGTTATTTTCCCCATGTTAAAGACAAAGAGCCGGCCGTGCTTGTTGTCTTCGGTTTTGATCAGAAACCTGACCCGGGCTTTAGCAATAAATTTTTTAAAGGAACGGTTGGTCTTGGAGGAAAACCATAAAAGTTGATACAGGCCAAAAAGAAGCAGGCTTAATCTCATAAAAATTTTCCTTTTTTCTTTTTAATTCCGTGGTTATTAACCTTCCGCCGTTCAGGCAAAAGGCAGGGTTAGCCCAGCTTACCTGACGATTATCCGGTTTACTCGTCCGGGTCAAGACTATCATACCAGCTAAAATAGTTTAAGGCGCCGTTCCTGCCGGATTGAATCAACGCTTCCTTTTTAACGTCGGTCAGGTCAAAATCCGTTGTCCCTACGCCCAGCGTGTCGATGAAGATCGTCCTGGCCCAGTCGTCGCTGTGCAGATGATAATTCTGTTGAGCCTGGATCACGGTGTTAATCAAGGCCTTGGTGTAATCAAAAAAATCATCGATTTTCTTCCGGGGCGGCTCCGCGTGATCGCGGAAAAGGGAAATCTCTTCCCTGGTGTCAAGCCGGAAACCCAGCGTCTCCCGGTTGTAAACGTATCTGGAAACAGCCCGGTTAGCGCCTTTGAGTCCGGCGTTGATTCTTTTGTAATAATCGGTTTCCGCGCTCTTTTTGGCATCCACATATTTTTTTCGATCAAAAAGCTTGACCGGGTAGTTATCCAGAAGACCGCCGTCAACATAAACATCACCGCGGGCGCTGCGTTTGGAGGCGAAAAAAAGCGGTATCGACATCGAAATTCTTACCGCGTCGGCGACGCAGGTCCTGGGCGTGTGCTCGGCGGAGAAAACCTCGGAAAAAGAGGTCGACAGGTTAGTGCCCATGAAATAGAGCGATTTAAATCCTCTCTTATCCTTCATGGCTTCTATATCCGCGAAAGTGGCTTCCGGGTTGCCGGTCTTCTCCCGGATGAGGTCCGCTATCCACTCGCGGAAATAATTTCCACGGTACCAGCCGAACTGATTCAGCAGACGGTCCGCATCTCGAAAAATACCCCATGAATCGTCCAGGAAAGAGTTGAAGTCAAGCTTCCACAGTATATCCCGGATCTCTTTCAGAGTGAATCCAAGACCGACAATAACCGCCATGATCGCGCCCGCGGACGTGCCCCCGACCCGTTTTGTTTTTTTGATGATGTTTCTTTCATTCAGCACATCCAGCGCGCCCAGATATGCTATCCCCTTGACGCCTCCGCCTTCAAATACCAGGTTGCGAAAATGGCAATTCATCTTCTCCTCCATGAAATGTGAATATTTCCAACCTTTTTATTAAGGGTATCTCTAAAAATGGCCTTTTAGAGATACCCTTAATTATTCAAAAACACCGGTCAAAAAAGGTCAAACAAACATCCTCCCTGATTTGACTGTTCATGATCTGAATTACAGCCATTTTAACCAGTGTCAAAATTCTTTAAGGGCTTTCTGGTTTTCAGGATTGAGCGTCAGGCGCTTTTTTTCAGGCGGTGGCTGTCGAGCAGGCGCCGGACCTTTGCCTTAACCCGGTGGGAGTTATGATTGAACAGGGCGTAACCATAACGCACGTTCTTCTCCATCAGATCACTTGAGTTTTTCATGTTGGTGGGCAGTCTGGCGCCGTTGGCCGCTATTTTCCTGATAAAAGGCACTTCTCTGCCCACAACCCGGTTGTTCCGCGCTTTGAGGGCGTCAAGAAAAGAGACCCGGTCCCGGGCGCCAGGCGCGCAGGTTACGGCTTTTCCCATCTGGTAAAGGCCGTGACCGTCGCTGCCGCCGGTCATGATTTTATTCAGGTTAAACCCCAGAAGAGCGGATTTCAGGTTCCACTTTTTAAGGTTGCCGGCATTGATCACCTCCACCCCGTCCACAGAGGCCAGCAGCGCCTGTTGCCTGTCCCGGGAAAACATCGGATTGCATACCCCCGTGTACATGGCGCAGAACGGATGGGGAAAAATAATCAGGGCTTCATGGGCGCGTGCCCGGCGGATGATCTCTTCCATGGATAAGGCAATAGATGACATGCGTTCCCGGCCGAGGAATGGTTGAATATCGGCCTCAAAAAATTGCTTCAGGTCGGAAGCGGCATAGAAATAGAGCAAAAGATGAGCGCCTTCCCTGGAGGTGACTTCAATTCCCGGAATATTTAAGACCGTTGACTGCCTGTCAAGCGCCAGGGCGCCTTCAATGCCGTTGTGATCGGTAATGGCGATGCCGATGCCGAGCTTTTCCGCTTTTTCGACGATTTGCCGGGGGGAGTTGGCGCCGTCGGAATAATGGGAATGGAAATGAAGGTCAACGACGGTAACAGTCTGAGTTAATTTTTCTAGATCCGGGTCCTGGAAAACGACCCGGTTGGTATTTTCAAATACTCCCGCGGTGATGCTGCTGTACATAAAAACCTCTTTCATGTTTGTAAACGTCTGAGCAATCGGGGGAAACCGGTATCTCTATAAATTTTGTATATTATACTATAGTGGCGCTATTGTCCAAACTAATCTTAAAAACAAAGCTTTAAACCATTGAAATATTATTTTGGACCACTAATGAAAGCAAAAGACTTGTTTATCCATCCAGATCCACCGGCTGTTTGCACCGGCGGCAGCTCTTGGCGCCTCTGAAGAGGGGGTAACCGCAGGATGGGCAATGATAGCGTTTTATTTCTTCTTCCACCCATTTTTCCGTTCCCCATTCCCGCCACTGGGGAATGGCGCGAAGCATGACCCGCTTGCCCACCGGCAGCGGGAATTCCTTGATCAGGCGGCAGGGGAAGTCATCGCATTGATGACAGCCTTCGATTCCCTTTTTTTGAACACAATCCTTAATGGGACAGGTCCGGCAGTAAAAAAATATTTCATCCTCATTCGCGTGAAGGCAGCCCCTGCAATAAACGTCCTCGGGTCTGGTGCCGTAAACCGTGGCTAATCGTTCCTTGAATTTCTGATTATTGTCCCGGTCGGCCATGAAAACACCGCACACACCGCAGTATAAACCGCAGGGAGCCAGAAGGTCTTTATTGATGGTCATGGTCAAATATCCTCGTCAGTAAATTTCGATGACATTGCCGGTTCCATTGGCTATAAAATCATCCTTATATTCTTTGGCAAAAGCTTTTCTTGCCGGATCACCGGTACAGTGAGACGGCGCCACTTTTTCCACCCCCATTTTTCTGAACGCTTTAACAACTTCTATGGAAGGATGGTGAAATCCGCCCATCACCAGATGGACATTCTCTTTTCCCGTCACTTCCTTTGCTTTTTTTATGATATTGACGATCCCGGGGTGGGCACAACCGGTTATCACGATTAGTCCTTTGGGGGAATCTATAACAAGAGATTGTTCTACGGGAGGGCCGCAAAGTTCGCCCGTGGTATAAATATAATCGGATATTTTTTCAGGGCCGGAAACAGCCACAAAACCGGCGCCTTCAGCGGCGATCATATCCTTTACGGAATCAGGAAATGAAGCGGGAATAAAAACCGTGACCTT
>CAYSMV010000310.1:0-1900 GCA_964432245.1 uncultured Desulfobacterales bacterium | reverse complement strand
TTATTGTTTATTAGTAAAAGCATTCGCAAGGATTTCTTTTTTTTCGCTCTGGTCTTGACAGAGCCGATGCGGTTTAGTAGATAAAAAAACAGTGAATGGATGCGTCGTCCGGTTAACGGAACACGGTGCAAATCCGTGGCGGTCCCGCCGCTGTGACCCTGAAGCAAGCTTTCCGGAAAATGGCCACTGTGTCGTTGAAACGACGCGGGAAGGCCCTGAAGGCCAGGGAAGTCAGAAGACGAACCGGGCGGTCGATAGCGTCTGAAATCCGATGGTAAAGGGTTTCGGCAGGTGATCTCAATCCTGTCGGGGCCCTTTTTTATTTTCGCCGATAGAAGATGATGCGGGAGGTGAAATGGAACAAATAAAGAGAACGATCAGGGCCATCGGCCCGGTCAATGGGCCGATACTCGAAGAGGCGCGCGAGCGGCTGGCCAACCAGGCCAAGCCGGCCGGCAGCCTGGGCCTGCTGGAGGATGCTTCGGCCCGGCTGGCGGCCATTGCCGGTAGTCTGGACGTGCGCTTGAACAGAAAGGTAATCGTTGTCTGCGCGGGAGATCATGGCGTGACGGCCGAGGGGATCAGCCTGTTCCCCCAGGAGGTTACCGCCCAGATGGTTTATAATTTCGTGGCCGGCGGCGCTTCCATCAATGTCCTGGCCGGGCACGCCGGGGCCGAGGTAAGAGTCGCTGACCTGGGCGTGAACCATGATTTTGAGGCGGTCCTGCCGATATTTCACAAAAAGACAGGCAGGGGAACCGCCAATTTTACCAGGGGGCCGGCCATGAGCCGGAAACAGGCCGTGGCCTCGATCCGGGCCGGCATCGACATCGTGGCGGAATTGCGTGCCGCCGGGCCGGTGGACATCATCGGCACCGGCGACATGGGCATCGGCAACACCACCCCTTCTTCGGCGATTATCGCCGCTTTTTCCGGGCTGGATCCGGCCGAGCTGACCGGCCGGGGCACCGGCATTAACGATGAAACCTGGGACAGAAAGGTGGCTGTTATCAGGAAGGGGCTTGCGGTCAACGCCCCGGATCCTCAGGATCCCGTCGATGTCCTGGCCAAGGTCGGCGGCTTTGAAATCGGCGGCCTGGCCGGCCTGGTCCTGGGCGCCGCGGCGGCTAATATCCCGGTGGTCTGCGACGGCCTGATTTCCACGGCCGGGGCCTTGATCGCCTGCGAGCTGGCGCCGGCCGCCGGGCAGTACCTGTTTGCCGGGCATCGTTCGGTCGAGGCGGGCCACCGGCTGATGCACGAGCGGCTGGGCCTGGAGCCGCTGCTTGATTTGAGATTGCGGCTGGGCGAAGGCACCGGCGCGGCCCTGGCCATGGAGCTGCTGGACGCGGCGACCCGCGTTCTGGCCGACATCAGGACATTTGACGAGGTGAACATAAAGAACGCTCATAAAGCCCGTTCCTGAAGCCCGCCGGTTTTTTTATTTAATTTTTGCGGGTCAGGGCGCCGGTGGGGCAGATGTCGACGCAGGCCAGACAGGAGGCGCAGTCGGGATCGCCGCCCTGGGATGGCGGCAGCAGCGTGACGATGGTGTTGCTGCCCCGGCCGGAAAAGGTGAACAGTGGCTGGCCGTTTTTTTCGCGGCAGACATGAACGCACCGGCCGCACAGCACGCAGCGGTCGCGGTTGTACGCGAGAACCGGATGCGAATCATCAATGATGCCGGTCGGCTGATAAGGCGGAAATTCGTCCGGTTTTAATTTAACCTTCAGGAATTTGGCCAGGTTCTGAAGTTCGCATTTTTTATTGGCCGGGCAGTGGCCGCAGTCCACGTGGTGAGCCGAGAGCAGGAGCTTTAGAGATGTCCGCTGCAGCTCCCGGACGGCTTCGGTGTCGGTAAACACTTCCATGTCGTTTTCCACCGGGGTGGTGCAGGCGG
>CAYSMV010000309.1:0-10392 GCA_964432245.1 uncultured Desulfobacterales bacterium | reverse complement strand
TAACCATTCCGAAGGTGCCTGCAAAATAAATAAATACGATTTCAGAACTTACTGCTTCAGCCATCAAAACCAATTAAAAAAAAACTAATCCGCGGCGGGCGGAAGCGCTGCAGAAACTGACGGTAAAGAAAGACATAGAAGAGGTCCGGGAGGATATCCGGCTGTCCGGCGGCAACGCTCCGGTGATGGTCGCGACCAGCGCCCGGTCAAGGGAAAACACGGTCGGTTTTTCTTTTTTGAGAGATCTGCTGAAGAAGAAAAGCGTGTTGCTGGCGTTCGGGACCGCCTGGGGGCTTGACGAAACGGTACTGGCCGCGGCGGATTATGTACTCGAACCGGTTCGGGGAGAAAGCGATTATAACCATCTCCCGGTGCGGTCAGCCGTGTCGATTATTCTGGACAGATTGATCAGAAGTGATATATAAAAAACTTTTTATGGAAACGATGATTTTGGAGATAATATAACGTCACTGTTTTTGGAGGTACATATGGAAGTCATGAAACGATTGGAACGGGAGCAGATGCGGCTCGATATGCCGGCTTTTTCTTCCGGCGATACGGTGCGGGTTCATGTAAAAATCAGGGAAGGCGAAAAAGAGCGTATTCAGGTTTTTGAAGGCGTGGTGATCAAACGCCACAACGGGACCGCCAACGCCACTTTTACCGTTCGGAAAACCTCTTTCGGGATCGGGGTAGAACGTGTTTTCCCGCTGCACTCGCCGGCCATTGATCGAATCGAGATGGTGAAAAAAGGCCGCGTCAGGCGTTCCCGCATATACTATTTCCGAGGCCTTAAGGGCAAGGCAGCCAAGATCCAGGAAGATCGTAGCGCTTGAATCCGGGATGTTGCGGCATACCGGCAATGATTCATGAGAACGTTTGAAACCAGAGCCGTTGCCGGCGGTTTTTCGACGGTCGCCGGCATTGACGAGGCGGGCAGAGGCCCGCTGGCCGGGCCGGTAGTTTCCGCGGCGGTAGTGTTGCCGTCCCGTTACATCAATCCCCTTATTAATGACTCAAAACAATTGACGCCGAGAAAGCGCCTGTTTTTATATGAACAGATATATCAGGAGGCCGTGAGTATCGGCATCGGCATTGTTGACGCGGTTGAAATCGACCGCATCAATATTCTACAGGCGACACGGCTTTCCATGGCCATGGCGGTGGACAATCTTTTGCCCCGTCCGGATTATCTTCTTATTGACGGGAACGTCGGCATTCCCCTTCCGATTAAACAGCAGCCGATTGTCCGGGGAGACAGCCTCAGCATTTCCATTGCCGCGGCGTCGATTGTCGCCAAAGTCACCAGGGATCGGATGATGGAACGATACAGCCTCGATTATCCGGAATTCGGGTTTGCCGTTCATAAGGGTTACCCCACCAAAGCGCATCGCGAGGCCATTTTAAGATACGGCCGTACGCCCATTCACCGGTTGAGCTTCAGCGTAAAGCCGTAGGGTTTCTAAGTACATGATGTCATAAATACGGTTACGTATCCGTATGTATTGAACTCATGCATGGTTTGATCGGTTTTACGATCGTCATCACCCGGTTTAACCGGGTGATCCAGAGTAAAACGACTTTATTACTTATAACGGTCTTTCGTATCCGGATCGTCGGGTCGAGCCTGACGATAAGGACTAAAGTTAAACACGTCACCAAATTTATGACCCAGTTCGTTAAGCCAGGGAGGGCCGCATGTTGAATCAGCACCAGCAGTACGGGCGGAAGAGCGAAGAGCTGGCCGCCGCCTGTCTCAAGAAGCAGGGTTATACCATAGTGCGACGGAACTATCGAACCCGGCTGGGTGAAATAGACATCATCGCCCGGGACGGCCAGACCATTGTATTTGTGGAAGTCAAGGCCCGGAAGACCGATAGGGCCGGCAGCGTGAAATCGAGTATCACCCGGGCCAAGAAAGCTAAACTTACACGCCTGGCGCAGTATTATCTGAAACAAACCGGGTCGCGGGGGGTAAAAGCCAGGTTTGACGTAGTGGCTATCAAAGGGGATGGGAAATCGGTGGATTTGATCAAAAACGCGTTTGACGCGGTTCCGGCATAGGGTTCAAGGGCTTGACCCCGCAAGTCCGCTGCTGCTAAACTGTTCCGAAGTCGTTTTTTCGATACTTGAAAAGGAGGGAATGCGTATGCCCGGCACCGTTTATTTTATTGATTTGTCCGCCAGTCACAAGGAGAACCTTGTCGCCAAGCTCGGCCGGCTCATGAAAGCCGCCGGCATGGAGGAAGTGGTCGCGCCCAGGGACATGGTCGCCGTGAAACTGCACTTCGGCGAGCTGGGAAACACCGCCTATATCCGCCCCGTTTTCTTGAGAAAGGTGGTCGATGATTTGAAGAAAATTGGCGCCGTGCCTTTCCTGACGGACGCCAACACCTTGTATGCCGGTACGCGAAGCGACGCGGTTCATCATCTTGAAACCGCGGTGCACAATGGCTTTGCCTATTCGGTTGTCGGCGCGCCGCTGATCATCGCCGACGGCTTGAGGGGAAAATCAGAGGTGGCGGTAACGATAAATCAACAACATTTTAAGGAGGTATACGTCGCCGCTGAAATCGCCCGGGCGGACGCTTTTATTTCCATGGCGCATTTCAAGGGCCATGAGCTGGCCGGTTTCGGGGGCGCGATCAAGAATACGGGCATGGGAAGCGCTTCCCGCAGGGGGAAGATGGCCCAGCACTCCACCGTTTCTCCGAAGGTAAAGACAAAAAAATGCGTCGGGTGCGGTGAATGCGAGGCCCACTGCGCGGTTGGCGCCATTAAGGTGGTGGACAAGAAAGCGAAGATCGACCCGGAGACCTGCGTCGGCTGCGGGGAGTGCATCTCAGTCTGTCCCAGCGGAGCCGTTCAGATTCAATGGAATCAGACCGTGCCGGCCTTCCTGGAAAGCATGGCCGAATATACCATGGGCGTGTTACAGGATAAGAAAAACAAGGCGCTTTTTGTTAATTTTATCACCGATGTCGCTCCGGCCTGCGATTGCTTTCCCTATAACGACGCTCCCGTGGTCAGGGATATCGGTATCCTGGCCTCCCGGGATCCGGTGGCCATTGACCAGGCCTGTATAGACCTGGTCAACCAGGAGCAGGCCCTGCCCGGTTCGCGGCTTGAAAAAAACCGGGGCCCGGGAGAAGACAAAATCAAGGGCCTGTATCCCTATATCGACTGGGAAATTCAACTCGATTACGGCCAGCGGCTCGGCCTGGGAAGCCGGCAATATAAGCTGGAGAAAATATAACGCTTAAAATCCGGGATGGCGGAAATCCGGTATATTTTTGCTTGACACCGGCGACCGCACTGGTTCAATATAAGGCTCGCTAATGGTTTTTCAAATGTCAAATGTGGGCGCGTAGCTCAGTTGGCTAGAGCGCTACCCCGACACGGTAGAGGCCACCGGTTCAAGTCCAGTCGCGCCCACCATTTTCAGCCTGAAGATTTTCAGCCGCCGGCCCGTTTTCTGATTCCCATGACCAGTGTGATCAAGCCGATCCCCCCCATGATAATGCCCGGCATGATGTCGTGAAATCCCCGCAGCTCCTTGGTAATGTAAATCTCATGGGTCTGGATATAATAAATCCAGTAGATGCTGCCGATAAAGGCCAGACCGCCTAGAATAATCATGGTAATGCTGTTCAGCCGCCGCAGGCGGGAATTTTTTTCGGTTTCTTCAAGAGACTGGTAGGAGAGGGCGATCCTGTCATAGATGATATACGCGGCCACAAGAATAATAATAGTGAGGCTGGTGACGGTGACCCATACGTGGTAGTAGAGATCTGCCATAATATGTTCCCTTTCCTTTTTCAGGGTTCGGACAACTTTTTGTTTTATAAACTGTAATTCTAAACATAATTGAATATAATGCCAAGGGAAAAATATTTCAAAAGGAATGAATGCTTATGAAATGGCTGGCGGCCACGGTCGGTTTTCGGGCGGATGCCGGCGCCGGCGAGATCGCGATGGAAGTCGTCGCCGATCTGTTTTATCGTCTGGGTTTGAAGGGAGTCGTTATTGAAGACGAGCCGGACAGCGGCGAGAAGTCTTTCGCGTCAATTACCGGTTATTTTTCGTATGACGCCTCGGTCGAGGCTAAACAAAGGCGCCTTCAGTCGCTGGCCGACGACCTGGGCGCTCAAGGAGTCATCCAATGCACGGTAACGTACAGAAAGATCGATGAAGAGGACTGGGCGCATTCCTGGAAAGAACATTTTTATCCGCAGAAAGTCGGCCGGCATATTGTTGTCAAACCCACCTGGCGGGATTATAAAGCCGGGCGGGATGATATCGTCAT
Organism: uncultured Desulfobacterales bacterium; assembly: GCA_964432245.1. GTDB lineage: Bacteria > Desulfobacterota > Desulfobacteria > Desulfobacterales > Desulfosudaceae > JBFMDX01. The sequence continues at coordinate 6,086 of CAYSMV010000309.1, read as the reverse complement.
CGAGATTGATCCCGGCATGGCCTTTGGAACCGGCACGCATGGCACCACCCGGATGTGCCTGGTAATGCTGGAGCGGCATTTGAAAGAAGGCATGACTTTTCTGGATGTCGGAACTGGTTCGGGTATTCTGTTGATAGCCGCTTTTAAACTGGGCGCGGGCGTTGTTTGCGGCGTTGATAATGATCCGGTGGCGGTTGAAACGGCCAGGGGAAACCTGGCCTTGAACCGGTTGAAAGCCGGGCGGGCCGGGGTTTTAATGTCCGACCTGGTTGACGGAGTGACCGGAACGTTTGATATGGTTTGCGCCAATATCCTGACCGAGGTCGTGATGGATCTGATTCCGGTGGTGAAAAACGTGCTGGCGCCGGGCGGTTTGTTCATCTGCTCGGGAATCATCGCGTCAAAGGCTTCCGGCGTGGAGGAGCTGCTGCGGCGTTTCGGGTTCCGCCTGGTCGATCAGATGAAGGATGAGGAGTGGACCTGCCTGGCGGCAGCCTTGTGAACCGGATGCTAGTCGCCGGTGGTGTCGACCAGTGCTGACGCCGGCACCAGCTGTACCCTCTGTTTTATGGCGGGCAGGCGCTCTTTCAAAACCCGGTAGGTTACCGCGTGCGGATGCGCGATGCCGATCGCTTTTCCCCGCTGGTCGGCGACATCAAGCAGCCGGTTAATCTGGCGCTTGATGTCCGCTTCCGACAGCTTGTTGTCAAGAAACACATCCCGTTGGGCAAAAGGCACCCGCAGTTTCCTGGCGGAAGGCTCGCAAAGCGTTTTTTCCGTTGTCATGCTGTCAATGAAGAAAAGGCCCTTTTTTTTTAATATTGAAAAAATCTGATAAAGCTGTGTGGACTCCGCGGTTAATTTTGAACCCATGTGATTGTTAACCCCCTTGATATAGGGGATGTCCGCGATGTCTTCCTCCAGCTGCCGCAGGAGGGTGTCGGGAGACATCTCGGTCAAAAGGACGCCCGGGCCCGGGTCTACATCAGGGTATTCCACCGGCTCCATGGGCAGATGCAGCATGATTTCAAGCCCGGATTCATGGGCGGCGGCCGCAATTTTTCTATTAAAGGGGCTTTTGGGAAGAATCGATAATGTCAGAGATGTGTCCAGGGCGATGAACTGTGCGGCAATTTTCCGGTCATACCCCACGTCATCGATGATAATGGCGACGCGCGGCTTTCCGGCGGTCCGTGGCGGGGGGAGGATTATGGCGTTGCCGGCCGGCTCCGGCGGCAGATGCTTTTCCCCCCTGGGATAGATTTCAAAGACAATTTTTCGCTTCACCGGTTTTTCAGGCATGGCGGTTGTTTTGTCAGCCGGTTTGTGAACCGGAACCAGGATGATGACGCCCAGTCCGGCCACGAGGACAAAGGCGATCAGGATGATCGTCGCGGCCAGGACCTTCATCAGGTGAGACAACAGCGTTGTTTTTCGACTCCGTTCTACGGCCGCGGGTTTTCTTTTTTTCGTCATTTTATAATTAAAATTCTCAACGTCGTTGTTTATCGTTATTTTTTCATGCTGGTAAAAATTTCATAGGAGATAAGGGCGTCGAGAGCCCGGCTGATCTGTGAATCCCTTAACAGGAGTTCGGGCTTGAGTTCTCCATATCTGCCGTTTTGCGTATCGATTTCGCCCTCCTTATCGTCAGTCGGCTCTTTCTGATTTTTGTCTTTCTGAGGGTCCGCTTTAAGATGGTTTTTCAGGTCTTTTTCGGACAAGAGCTTTCTGGCGTCCTCTTCAGGTTCAATAATTTTAAAGGCGACTTCTATATCCGGCTCAATTCCCTTGGCTTGAATGGATCTGCCGCTGGGGGTGTAGTATCGGGCAACGGTGAACTTGATCCCGGAACCGTCTCCCAGCGGTATGATGGTCTGTACCGAACCCTTGCCGAAGGTGGTCGTGCCCAGAAGAAGAGAACGGTGGTGGTCCTGAAGCGCCCCGGCGACGATTTCAGAAGCGCTGGCGGTACCGCCGTTAATCAGCGTGACGACAGGATATTTATTCTCGGTTTTCTCCTTGTGCGCTTCGTGAACCTCTTCACTGTTCCGGTGCTTTACGGACAGGATAAGGCCCTCTTCCAGGAAGGTATCCGCTACCGCAATGGCCTGGTCCAGCAGTCCGCCCGGATTGTTCCTGAGATCAAGGATGAGCCCTTTTAAATTGCCCTCATTTTCGGCTTGCATCTGCTCCAGGGCCTTAAGCAGTTCATCGGTGGTGTTGGCCTGGAAATTGGTTACCCAAACATAACCATAACCCGGTTTAATGGTGGCCGATTTTACGCAGGTAATGGGAATCACGTCCCGGGTCAGTTCAAAGGTCAGGGATTCTGATTCTCCCTGTCTTAAGACGGAAATAACCACCTTGGTTCCTTTTTTGCCTCTCATCTTCTTGACCGCTTCCCACAGTTCCATGCCTTCGGTCGCTTCGCCCTCAATTTTTTCAATAATATCTCCGGGTTGAATACCGGCCCGATAGGCCGGGGTGCCTTCAATCGGCGAAATAACCTTCAAAAGACCTCTGGCCTTGGTAATAACAATACCGATGCCCTCAAATTCCCCCTTGGTGTCCGACTGGATATCTTCAAAAGCGTCGGGAGGAAGATATTCGGAATGCGGATCAAGGCTGCTGACCATTCCTTCGATAGCGGCTTTGATCATTTCGCCGGTGTCAACCGGGTCAACGTATTCTTCTTCCAGCTCCTGAATGACGGAGGTGAATATCTTCAACTCTTTGTATGTCTCCGCGTCGTTCGCGGCGATGTCACCGTATCGTCCGGCGGTGATCATCAGCAGCAATGCGGCCGCGATAAGAGCGGTGCTCAGTTTTAATACTCTTTTCAGGCTGATCTTTATGGTAATCCCTTTTTTATCAGTAGAATGTTATGCGAAAACTGTCGTAAAATATCCGGGCGCCGTCAGCCGGTGTGAAACCAGGCTAATGGGTCCACGGGTTTGCCTTTATGCCGGAGCTCGAAATAGAGCGCCGTTTCGTTTGAAAGAGAGACCGTGTCGCCGACCGTTGCGATGACCTCGCTGGTTTCTACAAAATCCCCCTGTTTTTTAAAAAGTTCCTGAGCATGTGCGTAGACGGTGTAGTATTTTTCACCGTGGTCGATGATCATCATGTTGCCGTATCCTTTAAACCACTGCGCGAACAGGACTTCGCCGCGGAAAACCGCCCGCACCGGCTCGCCGCGATCCGCCCGGATATCGATGCCGCTTCGGAATTTGACGATTTTGAAGTTATCGTCTCTGTATTTTCCGAATTCGGTAATGATTGTACCGCTGACGGGCATTGGTAGCAATCCTTTAAGTGATGCGAAAGAACCTTTTAATCGTTTTTTGGATTCCGCCTTTTTATACAAGTCGGCGATTGTCCGGTCAAGTTCTCCGGCCGACTTTTCCAGGGACGCCAGCGCGGCCTTTCTGGCTGATTCTTTCTCGCGGATATCCGTGAGAATGGTCTCGCGCTTTTGCTTTTCCCTGTTCATGACCTCTATCTGCAGTCGCATCTTTTTTTCAAGCGACGCTTTTTCCATTTCTTCGGCGGCCAGACGGTTTCTGATATCTTCCAGCCTTTTTTTATTTTCCAGGTGACTGGACAGGATCTTCGTGTCATGGCCGCAGATTATCGTCATGTCTTTTTTTGTTCTTAAAAACTCGTACACGGAGTCCGACGAGCCGAGAATATTCAGCTTTCCCAGCAGGTTAAGCTTGTAAAGGGCGACCAGCCGCCTGGAAGCCTGGGCACTGGTTCTTTCGATTTCCTGCTCCAGGGTCTGCGCGGCTTTCTGGTTTTCGTCAATGGTATTCCGGATAATGTCGATTTTCCGGTGTAAGGCTGCTGCCTGCCGGTTCAGATCGTTGCGGGATAAATCGATCCGATCCAGTGTCTCGATGATTTCGGTCTCTTCGATATTGAACTGTTCCAGGTCGGATCTATGGCTTTCGATTTTCCGTTCTATCTGCTCGGCTTTTTTTTTGAGCTGTTCGATCCGGGCGTCAGGGTCTTCCACCCGGACATAACGTTCGTTGTTTTCAATATATCCATTGATATCCCCCTTTGAAATTTTCAGCCAGCCGTCGGCGTTTTTAAGGACCGTCACCAGCGTGCCTTTTTTCAAAACCGCTATTCTGTCCGCCTCCCTGCTGGGCGCGCTGCGGACGTTCAACGCCGAGACCGTTATTGTGGCGGTATCGGCTGCCTGGCACCATCCGGCGCGCTCGGCCGGGGCGATCATTAATATCGCGAACAGGCCGGACGCGATTAATTTTTCAGAAGCTGTCTTAATGAAATATAGCATCCCATCCATCCGGTGAGCATGCTGAAAACTATTATCGCCAGAGAAATCAGGGGCGGCAGAAACTGGATCGTAAAGTAAAAGGAAATAAAATGCAGGTCTATATTGGTAATAATCAGAACATAAGAAAGATAAAGAATTAATATTCCCGCGATTCCGCCGGCCCCTCCCAGAATAAGCCCTTCGATGTAAAAGGGCGCCTTGATAAAATTATCGGTCGCGCCGACCAGCCGCATGATTTTCATTTCATCACTTTTGGAATAAAACAGCAGACGGATGGTATTGGCGATAAAAAAAACAGCCGCCATGAAAAACACCGCGCCCATCAGTCCTCCCGTGAGCTTGAAAAGGTTCAGAAAGCCCGTAAACCGTTTCATCCAGTTCTGGCCGTATTCCACGTCTTCCACCAGATGACTTGATTCGATGTGTATGGCCAGCATTTCGATTTCTTTCCAGGTTTTATGGCCGGGCGCGATCCAGACCTCCAGCGTGTCCGGAAGCGGATTTTCCGTCAGGGTCTTGAGCAGCGACAACTGCCCCTGCATCTGCTTTTTTAATCGTTCCAGGCCGGCTTCCCTGGAAATGAACTTTATGTCGGCCACGCCCCGCATCTGCCGGATATCGTTCTGCAGGTTGTCGATCTCCGCCCGTTGGACCCCGCTTTTAACATAAACGATGATGCGCACCCCTTTTTCCCAGGAATCGATGATATTGCCGGCGTTTATTATGAAAAGGGCGAAGGTGCTGACGATCAGCACCGACAGGGCGATGGTGATAAAAGAGATGATGTTCAGGAGCGCGTTGTCCTTTAAATCATTGATGGCGCGTTTTAAGAAGAGTAGGTTGCTCATTTCAGGCCGTCTGTTCGATTAAATGCCCGTCACGCAGGCGAATCTCTTCGGCGTTGATGCGGGTGATCAGATCCTTGTCATGCGTGGCGATGATGACCGTGACGCCGCGCGCGTGAAGCAGTTTCAACAGGTTGATGATGTCTTCGGCCGAGTCTTCATCCAGGCTGCCGGTCGGCTCATCCGCGAGAATGATCTTGGGATCCCCGGCAATGGCCCGGGCGATGGTGACCTTCTGCTGTTCCCCCCCGGACAGGCTGGGGGGGTAAGCGTCCGCCCGTTTCTCCATGCCCACGGCCCGGAGCACGCTGTTGACTTTTTTGCTGGTCAGGCTTTTTCTATGCCCCATGATATCCAGGACCAGGGCAATATTATCAAAGACGGTTTTTGTCGGGATCAGGTTGTAATCCTGGAATATGATTCCGAATTTCCTTCTTAAAAAGGCGATCCGGTCGCGTTTTATCCGGTTCAGGTTCATGCCGTCGACCAGGATCTGGCCTTCTGAGACCGGCTCGCCCAGGTACATCAGTTTCAGCAGGGTTGTTTTGCCGGCGCCGCTGGGTCCGGTGATGAACACAAAGTCGCTGGCCTGGATATCAAGGCTGATATCGGACAGCACCGTTCTGGAGCCGAACCGTTTATAAACATGAAAAATTCTTATTATGGGCGGCCGTTCTTCCATGGCTTCTTTTTGTTTTTTGGCATATAGCCGGATTTGTTCGGGAAAATTTTTGCCAATTTTGTTTATATTACCCTCGCCAGACAAAAACTGCAATATTCTTTGCGTTTGACGTGATTTTTCTGCCGGGGGATGTGGGCAGGAAGGTGGAACATGGGGCGTTGCCTGGTTGGAAGGAGGGCGCGGCCAAGGCTTTTGCCGCGCCCGGCGATTTTATACTGCAATATCAGGCCCCGTTCGGCTTGACATAATC
>CAYSMV010000308.1:0-4384 GCA_964432245.1 uncultured Desulfobacterales bacterium | reverse complement strand
TGCTTTTCAGTATGGCTTGATTTTTCGCCAGTTCCGGAGAAAATTCTTCACCAATCCAGAGGGCTTTCAGGCTTTCACCTAATACCTTCTGAAATCCTTCTTTGGTAAGATCCGCTGCCAGGGCTTCTGTTGAAAAGACTGGAAAAAGGCAGAGAATAAAAAAACCCCAGACAATATGCCGACTGATTTTTGCGCGCCATGCATAACCCATGAACAAACTCCGATAATATATTAAAAAACTGGTGAATAGTTGCTTATCGAACATCATACTCCACAAATTGTTCTTTTCTAAAAATTTTTTGAAAAAAGAAAAGAACTACCCGATGAATGTTTTTAAGGACAAAAAACAGGGTAGCGGGTTTGAAAAAAATATTCATAAACCCTGAAAAATCCTCTTCGTAAATTCTTGCCTGAAATTCCCATTGCACGGGTTCATTGGTTATTCCTTTAACAATTGTTTCCCTGACATTGTCCTTATTAACTTCCTCAACAACCTTATAATTTTTAAAATCAACCACAAGTTCATTTTTACCCAGCCCCTGCGACCACATCTTCATTTTATATATTCCTCCACATATTGCTTGACAAAATCCGGCAAGGTCCACCATTTGTTAGCGCCCAGAGCGTCGACGACACAACCGGCCGCGATATACCCGGGACCGCCGATGACCAGGCCGCCGGGATAGGTTGAAGCGCCGCAGACGTACAATCCTTCTATGGGCGTGCCCGTTTTTGAACACATATCATTGGGTCGCATGTTTCCCATCTGCATGGAGTTATATTCACCATGTTTGATGGAACCGTATTTCATGCACGGTATCCGGCGCTCAATATCCAGAGGAGACTCCGACGCCTTAATTAGAATGTTCTTCTTCAGATCGTTGGTCACATATTCCGACCAGGTGGCCAGTATTTTCTCCTCTGTTTCATTGTGCTTTTCCTCCCAGCCGCCGTCGATTTGAGAAGGCACGACCATCTGAAAAAAGGCCGTATGCTTACCCGGCACCTGCACCAGGGTCTGATCATACAGGGTTTCCATGGTTGCATGACCGGCAACCACATCCACCCGGCCCGCCTTGGCTCCTTCGACCAGGCGAACCACGTCATCCATGCTTTCGATGCCGACGATGTTCATGAATGAGCGGTCTATCTCTTTGTCATCCGTCTTGTAGTGCAACGGTTCGTTCAGGGCCAGATGGGTGGTGAAAAAACTGGAGCTGTCCCATTGCCAGCGTTCGGCATAACCGGCCAGGTCCGGCGGCAGATTTTCCTTGCCGATCAATTTCAAAAAAGTTGTCTGCGGATCGAGACTGGATACGACCGCCTTGGCCTTAATGCGGTGCCCGTCAAAAATCTCCGCGCCCACGGCCCGGCCGTTTTCCATAATGATCTTTTCCACCTCGGCATTTTCCAGAATCAGGCCCTTGTTTTTGACGACCTCTTTGGCCAGGCTGCTGGCCAGTTTATGCGACCCCCCGATACAGATGGCCTTGTTCATGGCGCAACGGCAGATCAGCAAAGGAACCAGATATCCCAGCCCGCCTTCGTTGGGTGACAAACCCCACATGCAGGCCGTATACAGAAAGGCCGCCCGGACCCGGTCATCAGAAAACATGCGGGAAACGATCTCCACCGGCGTGTCTTCCGAAAGCTCCGCCAGTTTCCGGCCGATCTCCGTCCGGTTCATGTTCACCACCAGTTCCATGGGCGGAATCGGCGGATAATAAGTTCCCGGCGCCAGCAGATCATCCACCATGCGGATAAACTCTCTGATGGTCACTTCAAAATTCTGGGCGTCCGGAATGGAAAATTTCGAGATCTGATCCGCCGTATGTTGGATTTTGCTCGATATATTCAGCGACTGCCCGTCCTTGAAAATAATACCGGTCTGGCTGTATGGCTTGACGAAGTGAAGCGCGTGGACGGTTAAATCAAAATCCCGCAACACCGGCATATAATCCGTCATCATATGATAGGTGGCGTGGGTATTGGCGAAATAACAGGGGAACAGGATCTCTTCGGTGGCCAGACCGCCACCGACCTCGTATCGTCTTTCCAGGACCACTACCTTCAGGCCGGCCCTGGCCAGATAAGCACTGGCAATCAGGCCGTTTGGCCCTCCACCGATTACCACCACATCACACTCGATTTCTTCGGCCATTTTCGGAATGGTGGGCAAATCAATCACCGCTGCTGCTGGACCGGTAATATTATAATCAGCCATGATTCCTCCTTAATGATATCTATAAAGTTTGCACGTCATAGGATTTGTCTGTCTGCTTTCTTCCCCTTCTTATCAGGCATCAGACGAAATAAACCAGGGCGAGGGATACCACCAGTCACCCGGTTTGAGCTTCAAATCTTCTATCAGGATATGCATCAGATTATAGGAAACCGCCTGCAGGGCCAGACCGCCGGGATAGGATGTATGATTGCAAAGATAAAGCCTGTTAATCGGCGTCCGGTAACGGGCCAGCTCCGGCAGAGGCTTCTTTTCATACCAGTGCTCTTCCTCCTGGCTCATTCCCATCCAGTTGCCCCCCACAAAGGCCATATTACGGTGCTCGGAATCATAAGGAGTATTCACGAACTTGGCCACGATTTTGTCGTCGGTCAGGTTAGGCGCCACCCGGCGGATCTTGGTCAGCATGGAATCCACGATTTCGTCTTTGGCTTTATTGACCGCCTCCGGGCCGTCCCGGTGATACTCGGGCGGCGGCACCTCCTGATATATCGGAGAGAACACATGATACCCGTCCGGGCACCGCGTCCGGTCATAGGTGTCATGAATAAGCAGGGGAATGATGAACTTGTCCGGATCAAGCGGGTGCATATTGCGGCCGTGAATCTCACGGGCCATCTCAAATATCGGCTCCCTGGAGTCACAATTGATCATGATCGTGCTCGGCCAGCGGCCGTCCGCGAAATCTTCATTGGCGCTGCCGATGAACCTTGGTAATTCCTTGGTAATCAGAGACAGAACAAACAGGCTTCCGCCTCTCAAGTTAACCCCTTTGACCTGCTCTATAAAATTCTGGTCCAGTTCCCTGGAAGGCACCAGGTCCAGAAAGGTCCGCTGAACATGGGTGTTGGAAATAACGGCTTTGGTGGCATATATTTTTTTGTTTTTTACCGGCGCCTCATCATTGAGGATTACCCCTTTGGCTTCTCCATCTTCCACGATAATTTCTTCCACCCGGGCATTGGTATAAATTTTAGCGCCGTAATGCATGGCACAACGAACCAGCGCGTGCACCAGGGAATGCATCCCTCCCCTGGGGCAACCGCTGCCGTATTCGAAAAGCATATCACAGGCCAGCCCCTGGATGCCGGTGCCCTTCCACGTGGGAAACGGCCCGTTATACCAGGCACCCATGGCCAGAATAACCTTCAGGCACTCGTTCTCAAAAAGCGTGTCGGCCAGTTCCAGGGTCGACATGCGCGTCCACGATTCATCAAAAAGGCCGGGAAGGACTTCGTTCATGACCTTGACCCAGGGCAATTCCTCCGGCCGAAGCCGGATATGTTCCGGCGGCGGCGGCGTCCAGTAAATCGATCGCAGGAATTTAACGAGATTTGTCATGTTACCGCCGCCCATGAGCGCGTCATGTAACATTGTCCATACATCCGCGTCCCGTTCGGAAAATTTCCGCATTATTTTTGTGGATTTCTCTATATCATGCAGACTGAAGGTAAAGCCCCGCCCGTCTGAAGTTATGCCGCCGCCGAGGGCGAATGCATGAACCAGACGAAAGCCGAATTTATGCAGTTCCAGTTGTTCAAAAGCCGGGGCCGCCGCTCCGTATAAATAGGTGGCGTGAGGATCGATCCGGAATCCCGGGATGGGCTCGGCATTTTCGCACCCCCCGCCGCACTCGTTGGTTCCTTCGCAGATACACACCGACAGCCCGCATTTACCCAGATAAGCGGCCAGACTGAGACTGTTCGGCCCGCCACCGGCAATAACGACATCATAGACCTCTTTCATGATTAGTCTCCTTTTTTGATAAAAAGATAGATACGTCAAAAACCAACCAGCTGTCTTAAAGGTAGCCCCCTTGATTGTTAGCTAGTTTCCATCCATAAATGGCCTTTTCCCGCAATCTCTGCGTCAAACTGCGGGCTTGCTTGTGCGGCGTACGTCCAAGTACGCCTCCGCGCAATCCCTTGTTTTCCTCGACCTTGCAAAAAAATCCACATTTCTGGATTGGAAACCTAAATTGTGTCATCCATAATAAATGGATGGACAATAGCTATTACTGTTGTTAAAATGGAAACCGGTGGTGAGAAGATCTATTTCGCCCCTTTTTTTAATTTTAAAGGCCCGATTTCATGATGTCAAGAAAAAAATAATTTTTGTAAATAATTATAATTATTATATTTA
>CAYSMV010000307.1:0-2083 GCA_964432245.1 uncultured Desulfobacterales bacterium | reverse complement strand
CGCCGATTTGAAGCCGACGTCTCTCCGGAGACCCTCGCCAGGACGACGCTCGGCGCCTTAAAAACCGGCGGCCGGGTGAATCTTGAACGCGCCCTGCGGTTTTCCGATCGTCTGGACGGTCATCTGGTAACGGGGCATATTGACGGCACCGGTATAATCAGGGATAAAAAGAGAATCGGCAATGCCGAAATCTTTACCATCGGCGTGAACGACGAGCTTTCTTTGTATATTGTGCCGAAAGGATCGGTAGCCGTGGACGGTATCAGCCTGACCGTCAACAGGTGCAGCCGCGACTTTTTCGAAGTAAGCATAATACCACATACCGCGGAAATCACCGCGATCGGGTTCCGGCGACTGGGTGATAATGTTAATATTGAAACCGATATTATCGGCAAATACGTGAATCGTTTTCTGGCCGGCGCCAAAACCGGCTATGACAATCAGGCCGACGCGGGAACGATAACCCGCGAATCCCTGCTGAAAGCGGGATTCGATTGATTCCGGCCGGAGATGAATGACTGTTCGGGAGAAGTTACATGGGAGTAATCAGTATTGAAGAAGCGATTAAGGACATCCGTTCCGGGAAGATGATCGTTCTGGTGGATGACGAAGACCGGGAAAACGAGGGCGACCTGATGATCGCCGCGGAAAAAGTGACCCCGGAAATCATCAATTTTATGGCCACTTACGGGCGCGGGTTGATCTGTCTGGCACTGAACGCCGGGATAGTGGAAGCCCTTGACCTGCCGTTGATGGTCGACAGGAATACCTCTCAATATCAAACCGGCTTTACGGTATCCATAGAAGCCAAAAAAGGGGTCACCACCGGCATCTCGGCGGCCGACCGGGCGACAACCATTCTCACGGCCATAGCGGATAACGCCAAACCCGACGATCTGGTCCGGCCCGGTCATGTTTTTCCGTTAAGAGCGCGGCGCGGCGGCGTCATCGTCCGGGCCGGGCAAACGGAAGGGTCGGTTGACCTGGCGCGCCTGGCCGGGCTGAAACCGGCCGCGGTGATCTGTGAAATCATGAATGAAGACGGCACCATGGCCCGGATGCCGTCGCTGGAAGATTTCAGCAAAAAACACGATATCAATATCTGCACCATCGCCAGCCTGATCGAATACCGGATGCGGACCGAATCCTTTGTCAAAAGAGTGGCGGAAGCCAGAATTCAATCCGAATACGGCGGCGAGTTTAAAATAATTGTATACGAAAACGACATGGATGATTTTCAGCATATCGCGCTGATCAAAGGCGATCTGGCGGTTGACGAACCGGTACTGGTGCGGGTTCATTCCGAATGCCTGACCGGCGACATCTTCGGGTCGCTCCGCTGCGACTGCGGTCATCAGCTTCGCAAATCCATGCTCATGATAGCCGAAGCGGGAACCGGCGTGGTGCTTTACGTCCGGCAGGAAGGCCGCGGCATCGGCCTGGTCAACAAGATCAAAGCCTATAAACTGCAGGACCAGGGGCTTGACACGGTGGAAGCCAACGAGAAACTGGGCTTCCGGCCGGATCTGCGGGATTACGGCATCGGGGCGCAGGTGCTGGCCGACCTGGGCGTAAAAAGGATGCGGTTGATTACCAATAATCCCAAAAAAATCGTCGGCCTGGAAGGCTACGGCCTTTCGGTGGTGGAGCAGGTACCCATTGAAATTCCGCCGAATAAATATAATAAGAGATATCTTGAATGCAAAAAGCTGAAAATGGGCCATATGCTGAATCTGGACTGCGTGCCATAGCAGGGGCCGAGTAGGACTCGACCCTCTTGGACGGGTGAATAAAAAACAAAGCTTTACGGATTATTTTTATTTATGTTACGGGAGGATAACAGATGCCAACATTAATTGAAGCCGGGCTTTCCGCTAAAGGTAAACGGTTCGCGTTGATTGCCAGCCGGTTTAACGATTTCATCACGGAACGGCTGGTCGCCGGCGCGGTGGACGCGCTGATAAGAAGCGGCGCCGCCGACAAGGACATCGACATCGTCAAGGTACCGGGCTGTTTTGAGATTCCACTGACGGCAAAAAAGCTGGCGTCCGGCGGCCATTACGACGCGGTCATCTGTCTGGGC
>CAYSMV010000306.1:0-2258 GCA_964432245.1 uncultured Desulfobacterales bacterium | reverse complement strand
CCCGCTCCAGTTTGAGGCAGGGCATGCCCATGGCTTCGAGATCCCGTTCAAACAAGGAATTTTCCGCGCCATGCAGGTCGCAGAAGCGGATGTTCTGCATGATGACGCCGTCCACGGCGGCCGCGGCTATTTTTTCTTTGAAGATGGCCAGCCGCTCCTTGTATTTTCCGAACATTCTCGGGCACGGGGAGTGGGCAAGGTATCCCTCGGCCAGGGCCGCGATGGGATCGCCCTGTTCGGATATCAGAGCGCCCTCGTGGCGCACGCCAAAGCAGAGGTTTTCCGAAACCACCAGCGCGTTCTGGTTTTTTTCAATAAGCTCGATGAGTTCGATGTCGTCGCTGATGCTGCCGATGACCATCAGCCGTTTTTTCCCGGCTGGAATCGGCGGCCGGGTGGCCAGGTTGTCGATACGTTTTTTTAATTGTTCGGTGTATTGATCCCGGGGCATGACCGTCCCGGCAACCGACACGGCAAACGCCTCGGTCCCGGAGAGCGGAACCTCGGGCCGGGTTCGGATCTCTTCCAGGGTTTTTAACAGCAGGCGGCCCCGGTTGTAAAAGGCGATGGCCTGCCGCAGGGCTTCATCGCTGATGGTGACATGAAAAAACGCCTCGACCGCGTTAATAAGATGCCTGATCTCTTCTTGGAACCATTTCATTCCGTGCGGTCGGGTTTTATGGGGCGCGTCGAAATAATAAAAAAACGGGGGCAAGGCGCCTTTGTAATCACCCCCGGCCTTCCGCCAGCAATCGTCCAGCCGTCTCATCGAATCACAGCCGGGAGTTACGATCGCACCGTCCAGAAAGTGGTATTTGCCCTTACCGGCCAGTTGCAGGACACATTTGGGAAACGAGCAGATGAAAGGACCGAAATAGGCGTCGCTGATATCCATGCCTTCGGTTTCAATGCCTCTGAGGCGAACCGGCAGGATATCGGCGGCATAAAATATTTCCGCGGGCAGAAAAGAGCAGGTGTAGCCGACGATTTTTTTTCCTGTTTTTCGCCAGTTTTGAATCGACTGATTAAAAAGGGTGGTCGTGGCTTCGTAAAAAGGATCAACCATTATGATCTGCCTCCCGGTCTTTTACTAAAGAAACAAGCAGTTGCCTGGCGGTTTGCGCCATGTTTTCAAACTCATCGTCCCCGGCGGTCAGGGCTTTTAAAGCGCCTTTAGCCAGAGGCGGAACAAATACCCGGGCCAGCGGCAGCAGGGCGCTGCCGGCGATTTCCCCGGTTTTTTCCAGAAGGTCGCAAACTTCACCGGTGTCCAGGGCATCGGTGAAAGAGACGATCTTGTCGGCGATTTCATCTCCGCCGTGGTCCAGCAGACTGTTTAACAGCATGGCGGAGGTATTAATCAGATGAGCGGTTTCCTGCATATCAAGGCTTGTCGTTGCTTTCAGCAGGGCGTTGTTGATGGCCTCGGGTTCAAGGGATTCCAGGGTGGACAATTTGTGGCTGAGGCCGCGTATCCGGGCGTTGTGAGCCGAAGCCTTGGCATCGATGCCGCCGGCCAGGAGATCCGGGTGGTCAGCCATGACATCCGCCAGGGCGCATCGGGCCTGTTCTTTTATTTCCGCCAGGGCGGTTCCGGCTTTCCACAGCACCTCGCCGTCTATCCGGTCGATGATGGCGGTAAGCAGGGCGTTGATCTCTTTTGGCGCCCGGGGAGAGCCCGGCTCGCCGATCAGGGCGCTGCCGACATGAAATTTTCTCGCCATCTCAGCCATCTGGTTGATGAGGTGGCTGATCGCCGAGGCGTCGGTTTCTCTCAAAACAGAGAGCATGACGTCGGCCACCAGATCCGGCGAACCTTTTTGATTAAAGGTGTCCAGAACCTGGGCCAGGGCGTCGACGGCCATATTGAGAATCGACGGTACCAGAGAGAGGGTCGCGATAACCTTGGCCGGGTATTCCCACATGACGGTGTTTATCATGCCGATCAGCGCCGAAACCCCTGGCGATCCGGAGGCAAACATTTCCTTGAGTTCGCCGAAATCAAGATGGCGGATCCAGTTTTCAAATTCCGGCGCCAGAACGCGGGACAGAAAATCGGGCTCGTCCCGGTGAATATCGTTGACGGCGCGGCAGCAGATCGTCAGTATTTCGGCGCTTTTCCCGGAAGAAAGCCGGTGAACAAGCGTTTGCACCAGCTCTTTTTTTTCTTTTGTTCCCAGAGCGTTGATTTCTTCCGCCGTTTTTACCAGAACCGTCAACATCTCGGTCATGGCTTCCCCGGCCTGGGCGGACAACCG
>CAYSMV010000305.1:0-4988 GCA_964432245.1 uncultured Desulfobacterales bacterium | reverse complement strand
GCCGCTGGTCGTTTTTCACCCCGGCGGCGGGCTGCTGCCCATAAGAGCCTGGCCTCTGGATTATTATTGCCGGGTGGCGGAAGCGCTGGCCGGGAAGGGTTTTATCATCGCCGTTACCGGCCCGCCGGAGGATCGGCCGCTGGCGCACGAGATCGTCGGACGCTGTCCGGCCGGGGCCGGGATGGACTTAACCGGCTTTACCGGTTCTCTTCGGGAATTGCTGGCCGTATTCACTCTTTCCCGGCTGCTGATCACCAATGACGGCGGTCCGGGACATTTCGCGGGCCTGGTTTCACTGCCGAGCATTATCCTCTATGGCCCGGAAACTCCGGTTCTGTATGGTTCTCTGAACCGGAAGGCCGTTAACCTTTTTGCGGGCTGGGCCTGTTCTCCCTGCCTGACGGCTTATAACCACCGGAACTCTCCCTGCGACGGCAACAACCTCTGCTTGAAGGCCATTAAGCCGGAAGAGGTTCTGGACAGGGCGCTTGCGATTTTAGAAGGCCGGGCCGGGTATAAACCAGTTATCGAGGAAGGCGCATGAATCAGGCGTATGAAAACAGCCGGGGGCACGGAGGCCTGGTTTTTTTTAGCGCCGTCTTTCTTCTCCTTATTTACGGAAACAGCCTGCATTCGTCGTTCGTGTTTGATGACTGGAATGTGATTGTCCATCGGCCGGAGCTGCGCCTTACCCGCCTCACGCCGCCGGCGATTTTGAAAACATTCTACATGGAAATCGATGAAGGCTCTGTTTTTTATCGGCCGATCAGCTGTTTCACCCTGGCTTTAAATTATTATGTCGGCAGGTATGAGGTTACCGGATACCACATAGTTAATGTTATCATCCATCTGCTGACCGCTTATTTCCTCTTCAGGACCCTGCTTCTGCTGATGGAGCGCGACGGCTCCGGTTTCGACGCCCGGGAAACGATATTTATCGCGGGGCTGACGACGATATTGTGGGCGGCCCACCCCATTCAGACCCAGGCCGTTACTTATGTCGTGCAGCGCATAGCTTCTCTGACGGCCATGTTTTATATCATGGGCCTGTACTGTTATACGTGTTTTCGAAAACAGCTTCAAAAAACAGGTCCGGGCAAAAGCGTCAAATGGCTGGCAGCATCGCTGACCTTTTTTCTCTGCGCCGTCCTGTCCAAGGAAAACGCCATTATTTTTCCCCTCGGCCTGCTGCTTCTGGAGATTTTTTTCTTTGAGGGCTTCCGGACGATAAAAAAGCATCCTGTTGTTATCATCGGTCTGGTCTGCGTGCTGATGCCGGCCCTCTTAATGGCCGGCATGACTATACTGTGGGGAAAAGGTCCGGGAGCGTTATTGTCGAAATATGATTTTCTCCCTTTTACGTTGAACCAGAGACTGCTGACCGAACCCCGGGTCCTGTTTCTGTACATCTCGCAACTCCTTTACCCGGTGCCGGACAGGTTCTCCCTGGTGCATGACGTGCCTTTCTCCTGCTCGCTGTTTGCCCCCTGGTCCACATTCTGGGCGCTGAGCGGCGTTGTTTTCCTGACGGTATCGGGTTTCTGGATCGGCCGGCGCTATCCTTTAATAGGATTCCCCGTTGTTTTCTATTTTTTTCATCATCTGGTGGAATCGACCTTTCTGCCGCTGGCTCTGGTTTTTGAGCACAGAAACTATCTGCCCTCTCTGTTCTTTTTTCTGCCGCTGGCGGTGGCCCTGGTTTACGGATTCAGGATATACAGGAAGCGAAATATTTGTGTCTGGTCCGCCCTGTTTCTGTTTGCGGTTTCGATTATCTTTCTGCTGGGGCTGTCGACCCGAACCCGTAATTATGACTGGCGCTCTCCCGTTGCCGTCTGGGCAAGCGCGCTGCGCGTAGCGCCGGGATTGATCAAGCCTTATCTTGCCCTTGGCAACTGGCATATGCAGCGACGGGATACGAATACCGCTCTTGAGTTTCTGGAAAAAGGCGTGAATAAGCGAAAGAGCACCTCCATTTTCGAGGAGGCTGATGTTTTGTCTCTTATCGCGACGATTTATTATCAGCGGTCGGAATTATCCCTTTCACGTGAAGCGGCGGAAAAGAGCCTGAATGTTTTTTTGGAAGCAGGCAGAAAAGTTCCGGCCGTAATGAGAAAAGAAGAGGTCAGGATGGCCCTGGCGGGGAATTATTATTTTTTATCCCGGCTTGCTTTTCACGATAATATGACCGAGGCCCTGGACTATATTGATAAGGCTCTGGCCGTCTCGCTTTTTTATGACACGAATTCCGAGCGGATTTATCTGCACAATATCAAGGCCAACTATTTATTGCGGACGGGAAAATCAGTCCCGGCCCGGGAAACGCTGCGGGATGGTCTGTCCCGATGCCCCGAAAACCGGGCCGCGTACATGATGCTGGGGTCCGCTCTGACCGCTTCCGGACACTGCTCGCGGGGGTACTGGTTTTATAAGTATTTCCGGAGCCTGGGCGGGAAAGAAGATCGATATGGCGAACTTCTTGATCTATATATGGCGGAAAACCGTTATCTGGCCGGCGATATCCGGAGAGGAGATTTCCATATTCAAGACTTCATCAGGCGGTCGAACGGTTCAGAACTGTCTTTGGTCTTGAAGCGTTTCGGGCAGGCTGATCCGGAACGGCCGCCGTTTATTGATCGTGAAAAAATGAAGCGCCGGTTTCAAGACAATTTTTGCCGCTTTGTCGGAACGATGGGCTAAACAGGTGTTTTCAGCGTGCGGCCAGGACGGCCGATGAAAGGATATGGTCTGTTATGACGCGACGCATCATATTTTTTATCCTGATTGTTATTTTAACGCTGGCGGCCGGTATGGGTCTGCCCCGTCCCTGGCTGAAGCCGGTGTTCCATTACAGCGGCTACTATTTTATCCTGGCTGCTTTTCTTATCTGGTTGTTTCTGGCTGTCAGGATAACACACGGCCGGGCCCGGGCGTTTTTCAAGACGCATTATTCCGTTCTGCTGCTCTGCGTGGCGCTGATGGCGCTGGCGTTTCATCTTTCTCCCCCGCAATTTAAGATTCTGGCGGATGAAACCAACCTGGTCGGTGTTTCCATGGCCATGCATGAAGACAAAACCGTATCCCTTCCTCTTCAGGGGCTGGCCATTGATTACGCCGGTTTTAACTACGTCGCCGGTATCGACCAGCGGCCGCTGGGTTATCCTTTTTTTGTCTCATTGTGCCACGCGCTGCTGGGATACAGCCCATATAACGGTTTTGTGGTGAATTTCGCGGCCGGCGTTCTGATCCTGTTTTTTACCTATCTTCTGCTGAGCCGAGCTTTCTCGGGATTTTACGGTATCCTGGGTGTGTTGCTGACGGCGGCTTGCCCCGTCTTTATTTTCTGGGTTACCTCCGGAGGATTCGAGGCGCTCAACCTGTTTTTTGTGGTCTTTGTTTTGTTTGCGCTTCATCGGTTTCTGCAATTCCGCCGGGCGGATGAGGCCGAGCTGCTTTTTCTCTCCCTGGCGCTGCTGGCTCATTGCCGTTATGAATCGGGCATATTTATTATTGGCCTGGCGGTGCTGGCCCCGGTTTTTACGGATCGAGAGGTGATCGGGCAATATCGCCTGCCGACGTTTATCTGCCCGGTGTTATTGCTGCCTCTTATCTGGCAGCGTCGTTTTTATTTTTTTTCATCGGCCGTTCTGTCCAATGATTCGCGTCAGGCGGGTGATTCGCTTTTCGGGTTTGGTAATCTGATCGATCATTTCTCTTCCAATGTCTTTGTTTTTTCCGGTCTTGACGCGAAATACGGTTTTTTGCCGGTGGTTTTTGTCCTGGCCGTAGCCGGGCTGTACACCATTTTCAAAAGATGGTTTCAGCCGGCAAAGTCCCCGCGTGCCGCAGACAGGGCCGTCATTGTCTACGGGCTGGTGTGCGCCGGCGCTCTTTTTCTGCTTTATTCGGCGTTTTATTGGGGCGATTTCACAACCAGTATCGATAATCGCCTGGCCATGGTCTTTCTGCCTTTTATGGTCGTGTCCGCCGTTTACGCGGTTTACCGGTGGGCCGACCGGTCGGATGGCGACTGGAAAGGATTGATCCTGATCCTGGCCGTTATTCAGATCATATATTACTGGCCCGTGGCCGGGAAACAGGCGCTTGTGCAGGGGAAGTCCTTAACTTACGAGTATAAGCGGGTGCTGGGTTATATCGAGACCAATTACGACTTGAATCAGGAGAAGCTGTTGATCATATCGGATCGTCCCAATTTATATGCCATTCATAAACTGGGGTCTGTCGGCTTTGATTTTGCCGAACATAATGTTTCGCAACTGCGTTATTTAAAATCAATATATTATGATCATATCCTGGTTTTGCAGCGTCCGCATCCGCTGACCGGTAAGATTCGGGAAGGACAATCACTGACAGAGGAGTTTCGCCTGAATTGCCTGGCGGACATTCCGGTGGGCCCGGATTATTGCGTGCGTATCATGGAGGCGGACTTCTTGTGAGTCGGGTTTACCTTCTGATGATTCCCCGGCTCCTTGACGCCCGGGCGTCGACCGAAGCGGATAAGAGCCATGAATTTTAATGCTTAACTTGTGGAGGATTGAGATGAGCGAGGTCAAGGGAATCGGCAGGTTCTGCGACAGCGTCTGCCCCATCTGTGTCGCCAGCAGGGGCCGGGCCAAATGGCTGGCGCCGTTTGTCAAGTTTATGTATTATTGCGTTTGCGGTAAACCGGCCAGGTTTCTGGGAATACCGACGCCGTGCACCTCCCGGGAGGAGCAGACCGGCAGGAAGCCCTGGGAATGATGAAATTCCGCCTGCATGATCGACCTTGACAATTTTAAACAGATCAATGACACGTACGGCCATCTGGCGGGTGACGTGGTGTTGAAAGCTACGGCGCGCGCTTTTAAGGAGAATGTCCGGAGCGAAGATTACGTGGCCCGGTACGGTGGTGAAGAGTTCGTGGTGGTCTTTGTCAATTTTGAATGCCGGGACGAAAACGCCGGTTGCGTGCGAGTCACGGCTTCTCC
>CAYSMV010000304.1:0-3879 GCA_964432245.1 uncultured Desulfobacterales bacterium | reverse complement strand
ACAGACAGAAGAGATGCTCAGTGTGGCGAATATGTTGACTGCCGAGGAACTCGATGAGATCCGGGCGAGTGCGCCGGATTGTGTTGAAGATGAGGCGAGTTCGGATGTGGCCGTGATGGCTGCGGATGAGATGCGCTCGGATGATGGTTCGATGATTGTGGATGATGAATCGCTGGCGGCTCCACAGGCCGATGCTGATAAGTCAAGCAGCACGCCGTGGAGTAAGCCGGGACATCGGAGTGTGAATAGAAATCACGCCGGTGATTCGAGTGGCTCCAATGTTGCTGTGGGTTCAACTGTACCGGCCGGCGATGGAGCGGGCTCTCCGTATTCATGTGGCGAGCGCGAGCGGATGCGTACCCGGGAGTCGAAGATTTCGACCACTTGCGTCGGCCATCAGCGCGAGCGGCATGAATGGTGGCCCATCGGTACGAAACTGATCGGCTGCATCGGGATGGAGCAGTTCACCGCGCTCGTGGTGGAGAACCCCCGGGTCAAAAGCGGCCGCAGCCTGCGGATCACGTCAGGTCCAGCGGATGGCCGCATCTGCAAAACCCCGACCCGGGCCGCCCTGGAAGCAACAGAGCATTACCGACAAGCCAATAACCTTGGCCGCTCCGGTGGTGTGACCAATGGCTGGACGTTCTGGCAACCCTGTTTATGAAGTCTCCATCTTTCCCTCTCTTTCTCTTCTTTTTCCCCGCGCCCAAATGGGCGCGTTTCTCCCGCCGGTTAGCGATAGCTCTATTCCCTGAATCGAAGTCGTTGTCCCTCATAGTTGCCGAGAAGGGCGTTTAATGTGCTCGAAAGGGCGGTAGCCTGGCTATTTCAAAGTACAATCTTGAAATAGCCGCATATGCCTGGATTTAGGGGGGAGCTTTATGATCGTGATCTCTGCAGTGACATCGCATACGCAATCATAAACTGATTACGCGATGGAACGGTCAGGTGGAGCTATTTTTATCATCTTCATCCATGGCCGCAGTCTCCGGCAGCCCAGACTGGCCGATAATCTTTTCGCCCTCACGCTCCTCAATCAGTTTAATGACATCCGCAGAAGTACTTTCGTATCCGGGTAGGGGTGAATATCGGAGGCCATGATCACCTGGGTAAGGTTCTGTGTGGTCGAATGGTCCGAAGAGAATTTCTTCAGGTATACCATCCGGAAATGCGTCGCATGTACAATTGGTAATGGGTTCTTCTGAGTCACAGTAACCACCTTGTTTGGGATCCCATTCTAATCCTCGGTGGAAATAACGGCAGACCATGCAGATCGAATTGTTGAGGAGGCGAATGTAATCCGGCTGGCTTTCTTCCTCATCATTGTCATCATATTCTTCGTCGGGCATTGGTTCATCAACCATGATGGTTCCCTTTTCAGATAGAAGTCACGACAAGTCATGATGACCATAGCGGATATTGCTGGGGCTCGCCTAAATCTGTCATTATTCTCAAATCGATTTTGCAATACTGACTATTTTCAGTGTACTCCCTTGCGAGTTATTTAGCCATACTTTGCAGGCCGAACACCCAAGAGTGGTTTTGTGTTCCTGAAAGAGTATCGCCGCTTATTAATCTCATAAAATATCATTTCCATAAGTGCGCTTTTGCGCGCAATTTACAGGAATTCCGGTATTTTGATCGCCGAATTCATTTGCGCGATGGCTGAAAATGCGCTATGTTTTAGGTGAAAGGATGGTGAATCATGACGCTCATTCGTAAGCTGATTGTGCTGGGTTTGGTGGCTGGTGTGTTTATGATAGCAAACGCCTTGTTCATTGCGCATTGGCTGGCTGAAACGGGCGTGATTGACGGGGCCCTGTTCGTCCGCCGGGAGTTTCTGACCGGTACGGCCATAACCATTATCGTGGTGCTGCTGATCCTGCTAGTGCCGGCCCGGGGCATTTCCTCATTCAGCTTTTCCCGCACCTGCCCGATCTGCAATGCCCGACTGGTGACAGGGGGGAAGTATTGCCCGGAGTGCGGGGGGCGGGTGTGACTTACTTAAATACAAGGGCCCGTTCGGCTAACCCGCAATGATTTTAGACAGCATACTGTAAATCGCGTCATCGAAAAAAATACTCACAAAATTTCTCACGTATGACCGTATCTGTCATACCCACCCATTATCATAATCACGCAATGCAAGAGTTGAGCAATAACTCAAACGCTTGTTGAAACACCAAGTGAATGAATTGCTCTAAAGCTCTGTTCTTTTTGTGCTGGAGAATGTGCAAACATAGGCATGTTTTATTGATAAATAAAG
Source organism: uncultured Desulfobacterales bacterium (assembly GCA_964432245.1). GTDB lineage: Bacteria > Desulfobacterota > Desulfobacteria > Desulfobacterales > Desulfosudaceae > JBFMDX01. The sequence continues at coordinate 1,613 of CAYSMV010000304.1, read as the reverse complement.
CGCAGAGCGAAGAATATGCCGTACAAGATTTGCAAAAAGAGTAAAAATGTGTTATACTATTAATAGAATGAATAGAAATCATGCCATCACAACATTGAACCATCACAAACCGAGACGCACGACTGTATTGAAATATATTGCTGCCCGCTTTGGACGGCATGCGCGAGTACGATCCCGCTCGTTTTATTCCGCAGAGTACCGGTCTGCGGAACCTTAGGGATTATTTCTTCATTACATAGTTTGTTTGACCTGGCGACGCGGTGCTGCATGTACTGCGACAGGTGAAGTGATCGCCTTCGGTTGACTTTGCAGCGTGGCCATGCGCGCTGACCGGATGCGGGTGCGGCGAAATGGTCTGGGGCCGTAGCCTTCAGGGTTGCAAATGCGCCGGCCAAGTCGCTGCCAATTGTAATAGAGCGGCAGGGGCGCTATGGCCATAGGGCCTCTCAGGTTGAAGAGGAATCGTCAAGAAAGGATGTGCCCGAGGCCTTCCATTGGCGTCGCAGGCTGGGGGGATGTGATAAAGGTGGATGATCAAAAACGCGGTTAAATGGTGTTGAACAGGTTCTTTTCAAAAGGAAGGAGACTGAATGAGTCAAGGTTTTGATGCGAATCGGTTTGAAAAGGAACAGGCGAAGGAGCAGGAACGGGAACGGTGTGAATATGTCAGGCAGGCAAATAATATCCTCCATGACATTATTTCACGGAAGAAGTGTGAGCGGGCAGATGGGAAGTTGGCAGAGTTGATGGAAGACTTGGTTCAGTTTGGTGAAGCTCAGCGTGAACGGCAACAAAAAGCAGCCGCGGATCTGAGTTTTATGCGAGCGGCCAAGGTCTCGGCGACGCGAGGGGATATTGCTCTGATTCGGTTTGACTATTGGTCCGGCGAGATCCATTACAAAAATGCGGCCGAGCTGTCCCGGGGGATCGATGATGAGCTGCATCAACAGACAGCCGACATGCTGCAGTTATGTCGCAAGAAAATTGAACTGGAAAAAAAGGACATCGAAGAGGAAAAACGTGAAAGAGGCGAACAAGGCGATCATGATCGAAAATGATCGTCTACCTGATGTACGCGGAGAAGGTTCAGGAGACGGGCACCGATGGTGCGCCTTCACTGACCGCTTTTCACGCTGACGATGATAGACAGGCGATTGAAAAAGCGAAGCGTGAATATCCGGATGAACCCTGGGTCCTGTACTCATTCTTGTGTTCCTGCAATTTCGAAGACTTTTTGGACGAGGAATTTGTGTACTACCATAAGGCTGTCAGCTGTTCGAAGAAAAAAATATCGAGCGTAGTGCCTGATTCTGTGGTGGTGAGAGGGGAGGGGAAAAGCCGGCTGAAGCGAAGTTTATGACTCAATAACATTGATTTGACCAGGAGGTTCAAACCATGATTAAGCTTATCGTCAACCTGATAATTGGTTTTGCTCTTGTCCTTTTACTTCCGGTATTGATCCTGGCGCTTCTTGGCGTGTTGGGGTAAAAGTGCGGTAGAAAGAAATGGTAATTTACCACTGCTGTCCAAGATAATCCTATCTGACCGAAATGGCCATACGATAACCATGTAAAACCGGGGTTTTGGACGGGGTTTACCGTCTGAAATCCCGG
>CAYSMV010000303.1:0-4821 GCA_964432245.1 uncultured Desulfobacterales bacterium | reverse complement strand
CGCAAATAGCATAGAGAATTACAAACCCTTTGCCCAGCTTTTTCTGCAAACCTCCTGGAAAAAAATGGAGGGGGGAGTGAACGGTTACACCACATCAATATTGTTCACTGCTGCTACAGCAATATGAAGGGCATCTTCCGGATAATTAGCGGGTATGCCTTTCCCAGTAATAATGCTCTCAGCAAGTGATCTAGCCTCGTCGTCAATATCAAGCATTGGAAAAGGCTTAATTGCTTCCAGTCGTACTTTGGCTTGATTAAGATCCCCTCTTCCAGCCTCTTCGTAGACGAGGGCCGAAATATATGTCTCGTAAGTGGTTGATAGCTCAGGCCAAAGATCCCGAGTGGCCTCTTGGTGGCCGGCAATCATTAAATCACGGCTGGGGCGGGGCGGGTAATAGGTCACTATGGTCGTTTCGATATATATTCGTTTCTTCATCTTACGATATAACCTTTTATGCCCTGTTTTAATAGAAGCCAACGTTCCGGTTAAGGGGTTGGCAAAGAAGAGCAGCGGATTTGCCAATCCTTCTTCAACCGGTCGTTCGGTGCTCTTCAATAATTCTATCAAGCACAGCAAGAAACCATGGATGTCAATATCCGCCTGGGGGTTGGCGGCAAAGGTCTTTATTTTTCTATCCTCCAGATTCTGAATTGAATGATTCCGATTGTAGCACTCAGAACCCTCAGGTTCCATACTCTCTACTATCATGCACCTCAACATCCCAGTTCAGGTTACTCCTCAATGCCCCTGACGGCTCAAAGCTCCAAAAAAACAAAACCCCACCTCTCTATACGAGAAAAGGGGTTTAAGACGGCTCGGGCCATAGCATCCTCGCTTGGCTCAGGATGTGTTTTCTTTGGTTGCTAAAGAAACATGCGGAATGTGAAGCCAGTGTTTGTAAATGAAACGAAAAAGTCAAGGTGAAAAGACATCCTGAAAAACTCAATTCCCCGCCTTCCTCACCCAATCCCGCAGCGACTCCTTCTCGAACCTCCTTGTTTACGGCAACCTTTTTTGATAAAGCTGGAATGTAGAGGTCTTTTTCTTGCCATGGGTGTGTTCCTAGCTAGGAATTTCAGTGGGGTTTCTCCCAACCCTGGCAAGACTGTGAGGCGACCTCATCAGCCACTTTCTTCCGTATTTTGATCCAGCGAGGGATAATCATGGGCCGAGCCGTCTGAAGCGCCACTTCTTGAGATGAGAGGTGGGGATTCTGTTTTAGCGGAAGCCACTTAACCGCGTTAGACGAGATGGTAGAAGCCCCGGATCCGATTTCTGATCGCGGATGATTCTGGCGCCGGCAAGAGCATCATGGCGGGACTCATCATCAACTAATTAAAGCTCAGAAACCTTGCAAGAAGGATTCTTATCGTAGCCCCGGACCACGCCAGGCTCTTCCCGGATCTTTTCGATCCGGGGTTTTTCGCCACCTCAGGACAACCAGCTGTATCCTCCCAGGGCTCATGGGCCAGGCAAAGGCGATCATACAAAATCAGAAGGAAATCAAGCTCAGGGAACTGAAGAAATCGCTGACCAACGGCTTCCCGGATAAACACGTAAGTCTGCATTAAACTTATGCCATCGTATTTCACTGTGTTTCAGTCGTCCTCCCCGGGCTTGCTCTTGTACCCAAACCGAAAAGTCATCAGCGACGGTTGGAAAACGTTCATAGCCTTCACGATGTTTTCACCTTTGCTAACTATACATAATCACTTAATATTATTATAGCGTTCGTGTTGACACCCACTAATGATCCGAGCTACAATACGGCTCCGGAGCCGGCTCCGCCCGGAGTTGTTTCTCGATGTTACGACCCGGGATCAAACCAATGGGCCTGAAAGTCATGAACGCTCGCGTTCGCACAGCCGTTATCGTCATGGGCTTCAGCGGGCTGATTGCCGAGATCTTCCTGCTGAGAGAACTGCTCATCGTGTTTTCCGGGAACGAGTTGTGTATCGGCATCATCCTCGCCAACTGGCTGCTGCTCGAGGCGCTGGGTTGCTTCTATCCGGGGAGGATGATCGACCGGACCGAAAACAAGCTTGAGGCCTTTGCCCTGGTGACCCTCCTGTTTTCCGCGGCTCTCATTGCCGCCGTGTTGGCGATCCGCATCCTCAAGATCATGCTGGGTGTGTCGATCGGGGAGCACGTCGGGTTGCTGCCGATGTTTTACTCCTCTTTCCTGGTTCTGCTGCCGGTAAGCGTTCTGCACGGTGCGCTGTTTACCTTCAGCTGCCGCATCTACTCCCTTAACCGTGAGCCGGATGGCGCCGTTGCCGGCAGGGTCTATGTGGATGAAACCGTGGGCACCATGGCAGGAGGGGTCATTTGCACGTTCGTGCTGATCCCGCTTCTGAACACTTTCGAGGTCGTGATCGGCGTGGCGTTCCTGAACATGATGGTTTGCTTGTGGATCCTTGCACCAGCGTGGCGCTCGGGGCTGCGGCAAAGGGCGATGTCCCTTCTGTGTGGGACCCTGGCTGCAATAACCGGCATCGGGCTACTGACCGGGCAGGCGGAACAGCTACACCTGTCAGCCGTCCGGGCGCAATGGACGGGTCACAACGTGGTCCATTATCAGAACTCGCCCTACAGCAATATTGCGGTTCTGGAAAACCAGGGGCAGTATTTGTTCTTCTTGGACGGCATCCCCGAGATCATCACTCCCGTTCCGGACATGCTGTTTCTCGAGGAGTTCGTGCATCTGCCGATGCTGGCCCATCCGGATCCGCAGGACATCCTGATCCTGCGGGGCGGGGCAGGCGGGATGATAGACGAAGTCCTGAAGCATCCTTCCGTGCGAAAAGTGACCTATGCCGAGCATGATCCCGCATTCCTCGAGGTAATCCGTAAGTTCCCGACGCCTTTGACCGAGGCCGAGCTGGGCGACCCGCTGGTTCGCCTACAGTTCCGAGACGGCCGTCTGCTCCTTGCTTCCTCGCCCCATACTCACGATATCATCTTCGTCGGCGTGATGGAGCCCTCCAATTTGCAGTCGAACCGTTTCTTCACCCGCGAATTCTTCTCCCTGGCACAGGATCGTCTCAACCGGAGCGGCATCCTGGTCCTGGCCGTGCCGGGCTCCCTGACGTTTCTGAGCGATGAGTTGAAGAATCTCAACAGTTCCATTTTCCACTCGCTGGGTGGTGTATTCCCGCATGTCCGGGTAATACCCGGCGAGCACCGGAACCTCTACCTGGCTTCGGATGCTCCGGAGGCGGCGCAACTGGACTTGGTCCGCATGGTGAAGAGGTTGGAGAAGCGGGAGATCCAGGCCGATGGAGTCGTACCCTGGCACATCGAGAAGAAACTGCACGACGGTTGGCGGCAATGGTTTCGCGACTACATCGATGGGGCATCGCAGAGCATCAACCTCGATTTCAAGCCCGTCGGGCTCTACTACCATATCACTCACTGGAACTCGCTGTATGCGCCGGCCTTCGGTTCCGTGTACAACCGCTTCGAACACGTTGGCCCGGAAACCGTACTCCCGGCGCTGCTGTTGTTCGCCATTATCGCGCTGTTGATCCGTTCCCGCCGCAGTAAGGGGGGAGGGTTCGGCGTGCCCTTCGCCATCGTCACCACCGGCTTTTCCGGCATGATCTTCAGTTTAATCCTCATTTTCAAGTTCCAGGTCACATACGGGAATGTTTTTTTGTGGATCGGGCTGCTTGTTGCATGTATTATGGCAGGTGCGGCAATCGGTGCGTTGCTGGTCACGCGGATACTGCCGCACATGGGAAAGGATAAGCGATGGTTCCTTGCAATGGAGCTGGGGATCATCGGCTTTACCCTATTGCTTCCTCTGATATTCCAGACCGTCCATCCGCTGCTGGAAAGCCCGGTGGCCTTTGCCCTTTTCCGGATCCTTTTCCTGGTTCTTTCCCTGGTTGCCGGCATGCTGGTGGGATTCCAGTATCCGTTGGCAAACAAGCTGCAACTTCGGGCGGACAGGCAACAACCCAATGACGGCACCCATGTAAGCCGTACGGGCGGTATGCTCTATGCATCCGATTTGCTGGGCGGATGGGTGGGAGGTATTGCCGGCGGCGTTGTTTTGCTGCCCGTGATGGGCGTCACCGGCACCTGTCTGACCGTCGCCCTGCTTAAACTCACAAGTTTCTTTATCACCGCCGCCGAACCCATGGGGCGGCAAGAGGAGGTACACCCATGAAACATCATCGCAAAACATTTCACACAATGGACACATCCATTGGCGCGAACAAGCAATCGCATCCGCCCGCAGAGATACCGCCGGGCACATTAGGGTTGAGTTCACCTGAAAACGGCATCAGCCGGCGGCGCTTTCTGGGGCAGACCGCCCGATTCTGCCGTCAGGCCGGACTTACGGCCATGTTCTTGGGGCATTTCGGCGCCGTTGTCACTTTTGCGGAATCAGGTCTCGGAATCGATGGGTCCGGATCCGACCTGCGGGAAAACCCGGGCGGTAAGCATGGCGGCGAAGGAAGGACGGATGGGACTCGGCTCTTTGAGAGGGATTTCGTGCCGGGGTACGTCGAGCTTCATGAGTCCGGGGAACTTGCCAGGCGGGCCGATGCCCTCTGGGATATCATGCGCAGTTGTCGCCTTTGTCCAAGGGAGTGCGGCGTGAACCGTCACCGCGGGGAAACCGGGTTATGCCGTTCGCCGGGTGCGCGGCTTTTCATCTCCTCGGCCATGCCTCATTTTGGGGAGGAGCGTCCGCTGGTCGGCCGGGGTGGATCAGGCACCATCTTCCTGACACACTGCAGCCTGCGCTGCGTTTTTTGCCAGAATTATGAAATAAGCCATCTTGGCCGGGGTCACGAGCACGATATT
>CAYSMV010000302.1:0-3857 GCA_964432245.1 uncultured Desulfobacterales bacterium | reverse complement strand
CAATGTCGCGCCCCAGGCCCAGCCCAAACTGGCCGCCGAACTTTCCTTCGGCAAGCTGCCGGAAGAACTGGGGCTGAAAGGGTGCAAGGACACCTGTGTCTGCAATGCCGGCGGGGCCAGCACCAGCAACTGCATAAGGCTGGCGGAGCAGTATATCGCTTCCGGGATCGCCAGAGCGGTGCTGATCCCGCATGTGACCGTACATTCCACCGTACCGGTTGAAGAGTTGATCAATTTTTTTGCCCAGGCCGGGGCCGACATGCAGTGGGAATACCCCTTCGGCACTACCTACAACATTCTCATGGGCATGATGGCCAACCGTTACATGCATGAGACCGGAGCCAGGCCGGAGGACATGGCCTCGGTCGTCACCGCCCTGCGAAGCTGGGCTACCAGAGACCCGAATTCATTTTTTTATCAGAAAAAGGTGCCCACGCCGCAAATGGTGATGGAATCGGCTCTGCTCAACACGCCGCTTCACAAGCGGGAGAGCAATATTCTCTGTGACGGCGGCAGCGCCATGGTGGTTGTCGCCGCGGATGACGCCGCCAAAATGAACCGGCCCGCGGCTTACAAGCTGGGAGAATCGGTCCGGTATTTCAGCGGCACGCCGGTATTGCGGGATTTTTACAAGGTGGCGGAAGGCCTGGCAATGACCGCCCAGGAAGCCATGGCCGAAGCCGGGGTCACCAAAGACGACATCAGCCTCTGGAATATTTACATGGCCTATCCCATGAACCATCCCATCATGGCCGAAGCCCTGGGAGTTGCCCCCATCGGGGAAGGCGCCAGGTATTTCGCTGAAGGACGGATGTCTTTCGGCGGGGACATCCCCTGGTCCACCATCGGCGACGCGCCGGGACGGGGACACACCGGCTCCGGCGTCAGCACGGCCATGTACGTGGAGACCGCCCGGCAGCTTATGGGCAAGGCCGGCGAGAGACAGGTGAAGGATTGCCGCTACGTGTTTCAGAACACGGCCGGGGGCTCCGGATTCAACAACATCGCAACCGTTTGGGGGAGGACACGCTGATGAACATTCAATTCGATATGACACGGCCATTGCCGGAAACACAACCCTGGTCAAAACCTTTCTGGGAAGGCACCAAACAGGGCAAGCTCCTGATTCAGCACTGCCGGGACTGCAACGCCAATATTTTTTACCCGCGCAAGGTCTGCCCGGAATGCTGGTCGAAAAACCTGGACTGGATTACGGCCAGCGGTAATGCCAGGGTCTATATGTTTTCCACGGCCTACGACATGGTCGAACCGAAATTCATGGCCGACCTGCCATACACGGTGGCCTATGTAAATCTGGAAGAGGGTATCCGCATGATGACACGTATTGTCGAATGTGAACCTGAAGATATCCATATCGGCATGGAAGTGGAAGTGGTCTTTCACAAACTAAACGACGATTTCTATCTTCCGTACTTCAGGCCCGTCAAATAATAGGGAGGACGCATGGCTGATTATAAAACCATAATATACCGCGTGGACGGCCCGGTCTGTCGCATCACCATGAACCGGCCGGAAAAGCGCAACGCCATCAACCGGGAGATGGCCGCGGAGCTGACCCGGGCCTTTGCCGAAGTCCGCGGGGAAACCGGCGTCGGAGTGGTGGTCCTGGCCGGCGAAGGAAAATCCTTCTGCACCGGCGGCGACCTGGAAATCTTTCCTTCCCTGGGGACCCATGACAACTGCCTCAACTGGCTGGCGCACGAAGGCATGGACCTGCAGCGGGCCATGGCCAACTGCAACAAGGTCATCGTGGGCAGGCTGCACGGCCATTGCCTGGCCGGCGGCCTGGAGCTGGCCCTGTGCTGCGACCTGCTCTATGCCTGTGAATCCACCAGATTCGGGACCACCGAGATCGACATGGGGATTCTGCCGGGATGGGGCGGCACCGTGCGGCTTCCCCGCAGCATGCCCGTGTTCCGCGCCCGGGAAATCATCTACAGCGGCCGCAAGGATTACACCGCCAGGGACATATACGACATGGGCCTGCTGACCCGGGTTTTCCCCGACAGCGTCTTTGAAACCGAATTTGAAAAGATCATCGCCAACCTGAGCCGGAAAAAACCCATTGCCCTGCGAATGGCCAAGGAAATCATGGACAAGGCCATTGACGGCACCAGCCTGGAAACCGCCCTGGCAGTGGAGAGAAACGGCATCACCTGGCTGGTTTACGCCCCGGATATTCAGGCTCTGTTAAACCCGCCTAAAGCATAAAGGAGAGATGTAGATGGATTTCGGATTAACCCGGGAGCAGGAAATGCTCAGAAAAGAGGCCCAGCGCTTCTGCAAAAAAGAGCTGTCCCTGGAATACGTGCAATGGATGGATGAAAACGTCGATTTTCCGCCGGATGAGCTGTGGCAAAAGTTTATCGATATCGGCGCTTTTCGAATGAACGTGCCGGCCGAATACGGCGGCGACAGCGTCGGCATGGTGGACGGCATGTTGCTTTACGAGGAAATATGCAAAGCCTCAGCTTCGGTGGCCCTGGCCATCGGCACTACCATCGGCTTCGGCACCCGGTTTATCGCCGAGCTTGGTTCTAAATCGCAGAAAGAAGAGCTGCTGCCCAAGGTCTGCGAAGGCAAACTGAAGTTCTGCATGGCCCTGACTGAGCCCGGCGGCGGCACGGACATTCTCGGCGCTATCCAGACTCAGGCCGAGGAAAAAGACGACCGCTGGGTGTTAAACGGCGAAAAGGTCTTTATCACCGGCGCTCACGTGGCCGACTATTTTATCACCATCTGCCGCACGGACCCGGACAACAAGCCCAGCAAATCATTAAGCACCTTCCTGGTGCCGGCAAACGCCAAGGGGATTTCCATCACCCGCATCCCGAAGATCAGTTGTCACCATTGCGATTCGGTGGGGATTTCATTCAACAACGTTGAAATCTCCAAAGAGAATATCCTTGGCACTCGCGGCAATGGCTGGTTTGAGATGTTGACCGTGCTCAACCCCGAACGCATCGGCGTGGCCATGATGGGAGTCGGCCTGATCGCCGCCGCCTATGAATACGCCTTTGCCTATGCCCAGAAACGCCAGGCCTTCGGCGGTCCCATCAGCCGGTTCCAGAGCCTGCAGCACTATCTGGCCGACATGTACATGAATCTGGAAAACTCCCGCAACATAACCTACAAGGCGGCCTGGCTGTGCGATAACGGTCTTCCTTATCATATGGAAGCCACCATGGCCAAGGTCATCGCCGCCGACGGCGCCCTGCATGCCACCGTCAAGGGCGCGGAAATCCTGGGCGGTTACGGCATCTGCAATGAGTACCCCATGCAGCGTTTTCTTCGGGACGCGTTCCAGCTCCAGTTTTCGCCCATCTCCAATGAAATGAGCCGCAACATGATCATGCAGTTCCAGGGGTTCCCGAAATCGTGGTCATAAGAAGGAAGGAGAGGATATGTACACCCTAGGCGACATTTCAACCAACGGCGCCAACCATTTTCCGGACTGGGAGGCGATCGTCTTTGAAGAGACCCGGATGACCTACCGGCAGCTCAACGCCCGGGTCAATCGTCTGGCCAATGCCCTGTTGTCTCTGGGGTGCAAAAAGGGTGACCACCTGGCGGTCCTGGCGGAAAATTGCAGCCAGTACGTCGAAATCTATTTTGCCGCGGCCAAGATCGGGGTCTGTGTCTGCCCGCAGAACCACCGCCTGGCCGATGAAGAGCTGACTTACGTCATCAACCACGGTGAATCGACCCTGTTTCTGGTGGGCCATGGATTTGAAGACCGGGCACGTTCCATTCAGGCTTGCCTGACAAATATCCGCTGCTGGATTTACATTGAGAATTTTGTCGACGGGTACCTGTCCTACGAAGAACTGATCAAG
>CAYSMV010000301.1:0-10375 GCA_964432245.1 uncultured Desulfobacterales bacterium | reverse complement strand
TTTGTTCAGACCGGAGTCCTCGATCGCCTCCATACAGATGTCGTAGATAATGTCCCAGCGGGTACGTTCCGGCATGATCCGGGTGGGGACCTCACCGATGCCGATAATTGCAAGGCTTGAATTTCCCATTTTCACCTCCTGCGCATAAAGAAATAATTTGAAACTTGACAGGCCTATCTCCACCTGCTAAATCTACAGAAAACGAAAGTTACATTTTTATTTAGTCTATAGAAAATTGATCGTCAATACTAAATAGTTTGACGGGGCAAAACAGGGTGAACAGTTGTAATATGTTGAATTTTATTAAAATAAAATATCGCAGAAACCGGCTTCAGTCGCCGATAACGGGTTTTAGAGAAGGGAAAGCTTTTAAGTCTATAGAGTTACAATCTATAGTTAAAGGGCGGGAGGATATGTGATGCGGATCAAGGATCTGGAAGAAAAATCGGGCGTGCCCCGCACCTCCATTCATTTTTATCTGCGGCATGGGCTCCTGCATCCGCCCCGGAAAACCGGACGCACCATGGCGTATTATGATGACAGCCATGTGCAGCGGTTAAAGGAAATCAGCCGACTGAAACAAGGGACACGGGTTCCCCTCTCTATACTTAAGGAGCAATTGAATTCCGCCGGCATGATGACACCGGGAACGCCCGAGCCATTTGACGCCCGGAAAACCGTCACCACCACCAGGGAAAAAGAGCGCAAGCGCCAGGAGATCATCAGGGAAGCCATACGCGTCTTCAGCCGGAAGGGATACCATCAGACCAAAATCGCCGATATCACCGGCTCCCTGAAAATATCAACCGGCACGTTTTATCTCTATTACCAGAACAAGCGGGAGCTGTTTATCGAAGTGGTGGATTGCGTCTTCCGCAATATCGTCGGTGAGGCCGCGGTCGCCATCAAGGAGGAGACCGATTTCGTCAAGCGTCTGAAGATCAGGGGCCGTGTTTTCTATGAGAACTACACCAAATACAGTGAAATCCTGAATCAGCTGAGGGCCGAGCTGGCCAGCGAGGAGCAGTGGCCGGCGGAAAAAATCAAAAAAATCTACCATGGATTGACCAGGCCCGTTATTCAGGAGATCGAAGCCGCCATCAAGGAAGGGGTTATCCGCGACATCGACCCGGACCTGGCGGCCTACGGGCTGACCGGCCTGATTGAGATCATGTCTCTGCGGCTTTCCCTGGACAACAAGTACAACCTGGAAAACATCATGGATTTTATCACCGACCTGACCATGGAGCGGCTGGTGCCCCGGGGGGGGAAACGCAAACGGTGAACCCCATCTTCAGGAATCCTCCTTCCTACCGCCCTTCCCTCGACGCGGTTTTGCTCCCCGCCTCGCGACGACGCAGTGACCTTCCGCTACCGGGATCGGGCATATCCCGGAGGAGGACTCACACCTCCCTGATCAAGCCTGCTCCCAGGCTTACGGACTCCGGCTCGGAGTCCGGGGTGACGAAAAGCAAAGCGTGATGACGATTGAACATTGACACCTAGCGTGGTATGTTTGCAGAAAAGTGGATTAAAGAACGGTTACCAGTCAACAAGCCGACCGCAACTGAAACCTTAAAAATTTTCAATGACATGATGAAAGACAACGACAGACTATATGAATTGACGGATACCAATTCTCCGGCGGAGACCATAGCCGAGATAAGATATATCCTGCATCTGATCGACCCTTCCTTGGATCCGTCGCCGATCGAAAAAATATTCGGGGATATCATCCTCATCTTCACCGGGAAATTTCCCGGATACCGGGCGGCAAATACAAAGTATCATAACCTTGAGCATACCTGTTCTACCACTCTGGCCGCTGCCAGGCTCATTCATGGGTTGCATGTCCAGCAGGCATTTTTTTCACCCCGGCTTGTTCAGCTTTGCCTGATCGGAGCACTTTTTCACGATACGGGCCTGATCCAGACCGAAAACGAAGTGGCGGGTACCGGGGCACAATACACCATCGGTCACGAGAATCGCTCCATCGCCGTCATGGAGAAATATCTCTCTGCAAACGGCTATTCCCGGGAGGACATCCGCGACTGCGGCCATATGATCAAATGTACGGAACTTGCCTTTCCCATGGCCGATATCCCGTTCGCGTCCGAGGACGTCGGAACCATGGCCAGAATCGTTGGAACCGCCGACCTGCTGGCCCAGATGGCGGACAAGCGTTACCAGGAAAAACTCCCCCTGCTTTTTCTGGAGTTCCAGGAAGCCGGAATAAAAGGATTTGAGACCCCTCTGGAGCTTTTTAAAAAAACCGAAGGCTTCTATCGATCGATCGCGCGGAAACGGATGAAAAATGAACTCAAAGGCATTTCTTCCGCGGCGCTTTTTCATTTCAGGGACAGGTGGGATATCGACCGGAACCTTTACGAGGATGCCATCAAGTACAATATTAGAATGATGAAGGAAACCGTGGCGGAGTCCCTTATGCAGCTCTCCATCGTTTCGGGACGAGAAGAAAAATAAATCAATTACCGGAAAAAATATGTTGTACGGGCTGAATCCCGAGGGTTGACGGGTGATAGGTTTCAACGATACCCTTTTTATATTTGCCGGTTTCCGGATCGCGTTCGTCCAAGTTGATAATTTCCTTTTTCTGATAACCGCCGTCTTTCCCTTTTTCCAGGATGCAAACCAACGGCCGTTTTCTAAAATCCCTGCTGGGAGAACTGACGACCAGGGCGAGCTCGCCGGTGTTAAGCTTCAACAACGTGCCGACCGGGTATACCCCGAGGATGTTGATGAGCACTTTGATGAGGATGGGATCATAGTCTTTTCCGGCCCGATCGAACATGTAGCCAAGGGCGCGGTCCGGGCTGAGCAGGTATTTCCGGTAAGCCCGCGCTGATGTTAAATTGTCATATTTGTCCGCGATGGAAATAATTCTGCCGAAAAGGGTCATGGGTTTTTTCCAGTCGGCGTGGGGATAGCCGGACAGGTCGTATTTCAGGTGATGCTCAAACATCGGTACCAGGATTCTGGCCTTGCTTTCAGGGGAGGCCTTGAGCCTTAATAACAGTCTGGCGCTGTTGAGTGAATGCGCTTCAACAAGTTTTAACTCGCTGTCGCTCAATTTACCCTTTTTGCGCAGAATTTCGCCGGGGATTTCAATTTTGCCAAGGTCATGAAAAAGGGCACATATGCCAAGGCTGACGATATTACGACGCGAGAGATGGATACGCCTGCCGATGCACATGGATAACATGGCGACATTCACTGAATGCGTATAGGTGTAGTCGTCAAATACCCGGAGAGTGCTGATGGCGGCATAAACTTCGTCATCCTCGATCAGATTCGTCGCCATGCTCTGGACGACCCGGACGGTTTTCCGCATGCCGACCTCATGCTTCCCGTCTTTAAGCTTCTGGGCAACATCTTCGAGAGAGGCCTTGGCATAGGTGTAGTCCCTTCTGGCCCTTTCCATCCGTTCCGCCTTGTCCTGGCCAGACGATTCATGGTCATCCTGGGCTCTTTCCGTTTTTTTGAGCAGTTCAACCCATCGTATGTTTTCAACCTCAAGGCGGTCCGCAATCCAGGCGAGCGGTTCCGGCTTTTGCTCGGAACTATCCAGAAGACGCATGAACGTCAGGATTTCTTTGGCGGATGCATGCCTAACAGCTTCGAGCAGACGCACGCCCTCCAGGCCGCGGGTACTGAAATACTGTATAATGTTATCAAAAAGGCTCTTTGTGGCTCGGGTGTAGCCCAACTTTTCATCATCAACATACAACTGGTCATTGGAGATTTTAAACGTCAATGCTTCATCAGCCATACAGCTTTTTATAGACGTGGAAAATTTTTCAATTCCCTCCGTCACCAGGGTATGTTTTTCGCTGTGAATTCGTGCCATCTGGCTGAGGCTGTAGAAGTTCCGCAGGAATTCTTCGAATTCTAAATAGGCCTTGTTTTTTTCACCATCAGGCATTGGTGTTTTCTCCGGAGACATCACTTCTGGTCATTATTTTCGTCAACGATTTCCGGACCACCTCGAACCTGCTTTCTGATGCTTTTTGAACAGCCTCCGCTGCTTCCGGCGTATCAATAGAAAACAGGGCTTGGGCGGCACCCTCACGGAAGACCGGTTTCCCTGTGCCCATAAAATTGTTCCATCCTTGGTTAAGGAGTATTTTGCTCAAAAACGGCACAGACGTGTTGGAACCGCAGCGGCCAAGGGCCTCAAAACAGGCCAGGATATGGGCCGGATCTTTTTTCCCGATATTTTCCTTTATATAATTCAGCAGCAGATTTTCCAGGGCGCCGGACCGGTGCCTCCCAAAAGCAGCCAGGATAGAGGCGCGTACATCCTTACTGGGGTCGTCAAGGCGGGAAAACAGCTTTTGAGCGTACTCGGGATCCCTTTTAACCAGCTCTTTGATCGCGTTTCTGCGCACGATGTCAGATGAATGATCGCACATTCTAAAAATAATTGTATTGATCCGTTCGCCTTGCAGACGATTGAGTATGGCCAGAAGCCTGACGCCCATCTCCTCCCCATGTTTCCGCGCTATTTCTTCAAGAGGCCCGATGTCACGCCTGCTCTTTTTCACGATCACATCCGAGACCATCTGTTGCATCTCGGGTGAACGTGTCTGTACGATGACCGGCACCAGATAAGGGATAACCCGGGGCGAAAAATAATGCAGCATCTGCCCCAGCGTCGTGAACTTATCGACTTCACTCGTTGGCACGTTCAGGAGCTTGTCGCTGATGAGTTGAAGAATTTCAGGATTGTTCAGGTCATCAAAAAACCGCTTGATGGGGGGGCGTTTCCAATCCTTCTCGTCTAATTCTTTGGTGAAGAGATTATACAGCGACTGAAATAATTTGATCGCCAGTTCGAACTTATCCAGCTCAATGGTTTTAACCGCCATCCCCAAGATGAAAGACAAAACCGCTTCGTATTTTTCAGGCTCGGACTGGCTTTTCAGTATAATCAGTAACAGGTCAAACAAGTCCTCGGTAAAAATCCAGTTTTCTTCCTCTTCGACCATTTGCCGAAGAGTTTCATTGTCGTCACCGGACAACCCCAGTTGAACATCACCGGTCAACAGATCGGCAATACTTCTGGCATTAATTTTCTCTTTGCCCGATCCTTCCGGCTCCCGGGGCCGAGCCGCTTTCTTTTGCGCAGCATCATCTTCATCCTGAGTCTCAGGTTGGGAAAGTTTTGAAAAATCAATGAGCAACAGGTCCTGCCAGAAAATATCAACCGCCTTGAAATCAATATATTCAAGTTCTTCATCGATCAGGTCGGTTACGATGTCTCCCTCGGCCTCCTCCAAAAACGATCTGTGATTATTTGCTATTCTGAAAAAAGAGGCGATCTCCTCCAGCGTAAGACCATCTTTAAACGCAATCCATTTAATGCCGTCACGAAAGAGGAGTGTCGTAAGATCGTCCGACGAGGTCTCCTGCGAAACTTCATAGACGACTTCAGAACTGTA
The DNA here is from genome assembly GCA_964432245.1 of uncultured Desulfobacterales bacterium. Taxonomy (GTDB): domain Bacteria; phylum Desulfobacterota; class Desulfobacteria; order Desulfobacterales; family Desulfosudaceae; genus JBFMDX01. The sequence continues at coordinate 4,913 of CAYSMV010000301.1, read as the reverse complement.
AAGGAGACGGTCTTTTTCCACCGTCAGCCGCAGATCACCCTGGTTGGTGAAAAAATTGCTGAAGGCGACATTAAGATTTTCAAAAGATTTTATCGTGTTGACATGATCCTCCGGATACAGGCCGTAATTCTTCCACGCCAGCAGAAAAATTTTGACTGCCTGCCTGGCATCCTGCAATTCCTTATCCGAAAGGGATCTATGGACTTGATTATCCTGTTGTTCCATTGCGCCTGCTTTTGTCATAAAGTCAAAAGAACGATGGCATGCTTTTATTCGACAAAATAAAAAATCGCCACCCCTTGCAAGGACAATATAAAATAGTACGACAGGAAAGCCTTTTCAGTCAACTAATTGCCGTTTTTATCGAAACAAATAAGCCTATTCTGTTCTTCACGGCGGGTTTAGCCCGGATATTTCATGAAAATTTTCGCCATGGCCAAATAACCATATCAAAAACAAACTGTTGCAATAAACTTGAGGGGTTTTTTGAAAAGACAAACCGTCATGAGCAAATGAATGAATTTGACACTAATTTTATGCCGAAAATTTTCACCCTTCGGGCGAGTCACCTTGAACGCTTCGGCTGTGTTGCAGGCCGCTCGCAGTAGATTGACTACAGCTTCGCGTCCCGCGCCTTGCCGAAGCGTCCAAATCAACTCGTGAAATATCCGGTTTAGTGTTTGTCGCGGGCCGGCCATCTGGCCGGTCAATGATACCGGCATCGAAAATGTGGCCCGGCACATTATCCGGGCGGCCTTCTCCCGGGAAAAGATGACACGCCGGTCCTTGGGCTGATATAATCATGGTTGACAGAATAATTCTCTGAAAAACAAACGTAACATGAAACATCGGAGATGATATGAATCGGGATGACATTATAACGGTAAAGTATGACGGCGCGCTGGCGACGGTGACCCTCAACCGCCCGGAAAAGAAAAACGCCATGTCCCTGGATGTTCTGGACACGCTTTACGAGATCGCCAGAAGTTTCGAAAAACGGTCCGATGTGTCCGCGATCATCCTGACCGGAACGGACGGTGTTTTCAGCGCCGGCGTGGACCTTTCCGACCCGAAAATGGCCGAGATGCTGACCGCTCCTTTGGCCCAAAAGCGGAAATTAATGGAATACGGTCCCAGGATGTGCGGCGCCTGGGAGGCCCTGGATCAGATCACCATCTGCGCCATCGAAGGCTTCTGCGTGGGCGGCGGCGTGTCCCTGGCCTGCGCCTGCGACTTCAGGGTAATGGCGGAATCGGCCTTTATCCGGGTGCCGGAAATCGGGCTGGCCATGAACATGAGCTGGGCGACCATTCCCCGGCTGGTCCACCTGGTCGGGCCGGCCAGAACCAAGGAAATAATTCTGTTCGGCGAAAGAGTTTACGCGCGGACCGCCTGTGACTGGGGCTTTGCCCAGCGGGTATGTCCGGACAACTCGGCCATGGACGAAGCCGGGATAATCGCGGAAAAGGTCCTGGCCCTGCCACCCATACCGGCGGCCATGACCAAGCAGACCGTCAACGCCATTGCCAACGCGCTGGACCGCTCCATCGCCCATATGGATGTCGATCAGTTTGTTCTGACTTTGCTCTCGCAAGACTTTAAAGAAAGCGTCGAAGCGTTCTTACAGAAACGCAAACCGGATTTTTCCGGCTCATGAGCTGCCTGCCTCTCCGTTACTATTCAAAACAAACGGAAACACCGGACGCTAAAAGAGATCATGGATGAATTTCCATCAAATCTTTGTCAGGCAGTACTCCAGATAGGCAAGACGGTTTTCCCGGTAATAGGCCCTGTCTTCAGGCGGCAGCAAGGACCTTGGTTTGACGTTAAAATCGTTTTTTTTCAGCGTCCTAACCGCTTTGAGCACAGCCCCGGCTTTGTCCTTGTCATCGGGAAACGCACATCCCGCCGCAAGAAACACGCCTGAATATCGTCCGGGAGCCGGAGTATCAGCCGGTGCCTGATCAGGCAACGGCTGATGACGGGTTCTTTTCTCAGGTTTCCCACTCTGGTTACTGGGCGGATTAGACCCCTGAGATTATTGCTTGGGGACACAGTTGAGCTGCCTCAATAATCCCGTGTTTTTCTGCAATCCCGAATGTTCCGAATTATTCTATCGATTTTTCTGCCTCTCTAAAAATGTCCTGCCGAATCACGTCTGAAGCGTCTATCAATATGTGGTGGCCACAAAAACATTGACATACAATCCAGGCCTTGCTATAAATAACAGCCGAAAAAGCGACTTCCTATCCTTTAATCTTGTATTCTTTTTTTTGCGTGTTCCTTTTGTTTGCTATTCCAAGAACACTGCAATGCGCTTATCGTTTTCGGAAAAACGCAACCAAAAATATATGATCAATACAATATGGATTTTCTGAGATCTATGGCGCGGAACAAATCAGTCCCGGCATGGATAGCAGCGCTTATTATTTCTGTCAGTGCCTGCGGCACCAACCTCAGTGACATGTGGCGGTTTGTTAAAATCAAAACCGCCCGCGGCGAGGTATGCTTTGAGGTGACTTGCGCCGTGACCCCGGCAGAACAGGCAAAAGGCCTGATGCATAGGTCCTTCCTGGCCAAAAGCGCCGGGATGCTGTTTTGTTTTGACAGCGAAGCCCTTCGCAGCTTCTGGATGAAGAACACTCTCATTCCTCTTGATATCATCTTCATCTCGGCGCAAGGGGCGATCGTTAACATCGTCGAAAACGCCCGTCCCATGAGCGAGGAATCAGTCAAATCCGGAGCCCCGGCGCAGTACGTGCTCGAAATCAACGGCGGCTTGTGCCAGGCTTTTGGGATTGCCGTCGGCGACCAGGTGATCCCCTACTGAAATATTCTGAAGTCCCCTCACGAAATCCTTATGTATGCAGCGTCCAGAAAAATCATGTGCTACCAAAACCGGCCACTTCCTTTGCTTGCAATAGTGGCGACAAAAACCTTGACGCACAAACCGGGCTTTGCTATAAACAATATTTATAGAAGCAAGTTACTATCCTTATCCTTTTACCAAAAATCATTATTGTCCAAAATAAGTTAAAACCAGCCTTTTCAGGATGATAACCGTCTGAATTTATTATTACCAAAAACAAAACCGGAAAACAGGTTGCCTTTACAAATTATGCTGTCCAAAACAAATAAGCATGTCTGGCGAAACAGACAATTCACGGAATCGCCTGCGAAAGGCCAATAAATGGGCTTTCACAGCGTTTTAAAAAAGTCCAGATGGCCTTTTTGTGTTTGTCGTCATTATTGATATGCTGTCCAAAATCCGTTTTTGGACAATAATGATAAAAATGGCGGCAAGGCAGCCGTATTCCAGGTAATAGCCGGGAAAGTTCCGCTTGGACTTTTCGACTTTCATAATTTTTCGATTTGATTATAGGAATAATTTTGCGCAGAGAAGGCTGTAAGCGTTCCTCCTGATAATATCAACGAGCCCGTTATGATTATCAGAAAAAAATGGTTGTTTTTTTGGTTTAAATTTTTCTTTGCGCCGACGCTTCCGGTTATTTCCCTTTTTATCATTTCGGCAGCCATTGCTGAAACGCAAGCGTATCAAGGAATTGCCCGGCAGCAGGCGGTTGTTGATATCTCTGCTAAAACGAACCCGGCAGCGGATTTCTATTCCGGCGCGGAAGCTCGCAGCTCTCCGGGTTGGCGAAAAATCCGGGTCGGTTTATACGAAAACAAACCAAAAATTTTTACGGATGAAAATGGCCGGGCCGCGGGTATTTTCGTCGGCATCCTCGCAGAAATTGCTCGACGGGAGAAATGGCGAATCACCTATATGCCATGCCAATGGCTGGATTGTCTTACGGCTCTTCAAAAAGGCGGCATCGATTTAATGCCTGATCTCGCATTTTCGCCGGAAAGAGACATGAAATTCGACTTTCACCGGGAAGAGGTCATCGAAAGCTGGTCACAGGTATATACCAACGAAAGAAAATCGCTGGAAAATTTGTCAGATATGAATGGACAACGGGTGGCCCTGCTCGAAGGATCGATCCAGAGCGTGTCTCTGGAACAGATGATAAACGGGCTCGGCTATAAAATTTTTTTTGTTAAGACCTCATCCTACGAAGAAGCTTTTAATCTTGCAGCCAAAGGCATTGTTGACGCGGTTGTTTCAAACCATTTTTGCGGAGACTACTATTACCAGGAATACGGCTTGAAAAGGACAGCCATCGTTTTCAACTCGGTGCCGTTATATTTTGCCACGGCCCAGGACGCCAATCCGGATCTGCTCGAAGCCATTGACCATAATTTACGGGCGATGAAGTCCGAAGCCGGTTCGGCTTACTACAGGGAACTGGCGCGCTGGATGGAAAGGCCGCCCAGGGTGGTGGTGTCGCGGTATCTTTTCTGGGGTATCGGCAGTATCGGCGGTCTGCTTGTCCTGGCCTTCGTGCTGATTTTAATACTTCGTAGAGAAGTCCGAATCAGAACCGGACATCTTGCCCGGGCAAATGAGACATTGCGTGAAAGCGAAGAAAAGTTCCGAAGCCTTTTCCAAAACCATTCAGCCGTCAAGCTTATCATTGATCCCGAAAACGGTAACATTGTCGAAGCCAATGAAGCGGCGGTAAAGTTTTACGGCTGGCCGGCACAGCAGCTACAGCGGATGAGCCTTTACGAGATCAACACGCTTCCGCCGGAACAAATCGAAGCGGAAATAAAAAAAGTTCTGGCCGAGAAAAGCATCCGCTTCGAGTTTTGCCACCGGCTGGCCGACGGTTCTATAAAAGATGTGGAAGTTTTCAGCAGCAGTATTGACATCAAAGGGGAAAAATTTCTCCACTCCATCATCCATGATATCACCGAGTACCGCAAACTGGAGGGGCAATACCGCCAGGCCCAGAAGATGGAAGCCGTGGGCCGGCTGGCCGGCGGCGTAGCCCATGATTACAATAATT
>CAYSMV010000300.1:0-10129 GCA_964432245.1 uncultured Desulfobacterales bacterium | reverse complement strand
CTGTTTCCAGAGGAAATCTGCCGCCGGACGCGGTTTATGATTCAGGACTATCGCGGCGACAAGGCGGCGCAGCGCAAGCCCTGGAAACCGGTCTTTATGAAGTTTCCGGGGCTGCCGCCAGAAGCCTGACATCCAGGGGATCGCCCTTGTTTTTATCCCGCACCAGCCTGACGGCGGACTGGGGACAGACATCTACGCAGACACCGCATCCCATGCATTTGTCCCAGTTCAGGCGCGGACGGTCCTGATCTTTTTCCAGGGCATTGAAGGGACATCCGGCGACGCATTTAAAACAGGCATTGCACAGGTCAGGGTCGGTTTCCGGAACGTAGCCGGAAGAGCACATGAACTTGATATTAAAGTTGTTCATGAATTCCATGCCGGCGCAACAGCATTTGCAGCAGTTGCAGATGGCCCAGATCCTGCCGAGGGAAGCGTCTTTAAACCAGACCGACTGGACATGCCCCCGCTCATGTTCTTCCCTGATGATCTGCAGAGCCTCTTCCCGTGTGATCCGCCGGCTGATTTCCGGGCTGTGCTCCAGCACAAAATCGACAAACGGCTGCCCGGTGATAAGACATACCTGGGTCGGCCGGCAGGGATTTTTCCGGGTGGCCCGGCAGGCGCATTCCATGGCTGCGAAGTCAGTGGACGGCCCGATGACACAGTCCCGGGCGGTGGGGTAGGGGATGATCTGTTCGCCCAGGTCCTGGAGAGATCCGGCCGGCCATCACCTGGCTGGCTCCGGGAACCCTGGAGCGGGCCACCAAAAAGACCCAGTTGCTGGAAAAGAATTTCTAAAATCCATTGAACCCGCAGTGATGCCAGCAAATCATGTTTTATATAGCCATGTCCGGCAGGCCGTGGGCCTTGGGCAGTTTGAAGCCTTCTTGCCGGAACACAGGCTCCAGGTCTATGGATGGATTAACTGTATGAAGTTATGTTAAACCTTAACCCCGCTGCTCTTAAAAAGTCAATACATTCAACTGCATAGACGTCATGGCGTTTTCCCGATCCGGCACCCGCAAAAAATAACACCTTACCACAACGGGCGGCTTCGGCAACTCGTTGCAGGTGTCCGAAGGACAAGAGAAGTGAATGGTGGATAAGCGCAGCGCAACCACCAATTGGCTTTTTCCCACATCCCCTTATCCCCTAAAACTTGACACCTTTTTTTAAATCATGTTAGCTTGGGCTAACCCCGGTGGGACAGCCATTGCACCTCAGCACCTCGGCGAAATAATAATTATCTCTTCTCGTGATTCTTTGGTTAGTTCGTGTTAAGAATTTAAAATGAACCATTTGGGTATTTTGGGCACTTATAGATACTAAGATCATTTGGATTCATTATGACAAAGGGGGATCATATGAAAAAGACGCTCGAATTAATTCCGCGAATTATCCAAACGGTAAGATTATCACCTTTGGCAGCGCTGTTTTTTTTCTGCATTTTCACTGTGCCCTGTTTGGCGGCTGAGAGAAAGACCCTGGATGCGCCACAGGTCAAACAAACCACGCCCCAGGCGCCTGCCGCCAAACCTGTCCGACAACCGGCAGCCCCTCTTATCGTTGACATTCAAGGCTCACTGAACGCCATGGGCAACAAGGTTAACCTCCGTCTCAACCTCAGCGCCACCAAGGTTGAGGCCTTTACAGGGCGCAAAAAAATGGCCACCTTGGGAGCAGGAGCCTCCTTTGATGTCACCGCGTTGCTTGACCAGTCCTCAGCCCAGGGTTTGACCTTTCATTATTACAAGGCTGATGGCAGCTACAATACCCAGACCTTCACTCCGCAACAGCTCCAAGTCTTCTCCGAGAAAAAAGCGCCGCCCAAACCCGGACCGACTGTCGGCGGCAGCCCGGCCGTGGTAAGCAGCATCGGGCAGGTCCCTCCATCGGCAGCATCAGTTCCGCCGGTTAATGGCCCCCCAGCACCCCAGCCCAATTATCCACCCCACCATGGTGGTCTGGAGGTAACTTCTCCCATGCTTGGGGATAAATTGACCGCTGGTCAGCAATACGACATCGTCTGGGATGTACAGGGCTATCTTACCACTGATTGTGCCCAGATTTTTCTTTATCAGGGGAGCAACCAAGTTCGTGTTATCACACAGCAGTGGGGTGGGCGTGACACACCGGGACAGGCCGGCTACCATTGGAACGTTCCACAAAATCTGGCCGGCAACTATACGGTAAAAGTCCGAACCTGTGATGGCGAGGCAGAGGATTTCAGCGATAATTTTCTTATTGTCAATCAAATCCCCGATCTCAACGTTTCCGGCATTACCGTTACTCCCGGCAATCCGGATACCGGCGATACAATTCGTATCCAGGGATGGGTAACAAATGTGGGGCTTACCCCTATTGACAGCGCCAGGGTAAGACTGACGGTTCGGGATCCAAATGGCATAGAACATCAGTTCCAATCTTCTTTCAGCAATATACATTTTGGCGGTCAATACCAATTTACAAAATATTATAAGGTCAACCGAAATGGTACCTATGTGAATATCGTACATGCCGATATCATCCTGTCTACTGCCGCAGAGACCAATATGGACAACAACGAGGCGACCATCAATGCCACCATTGACGGCCGTCCGGACCTGATTGCCTGCGCATGGGTGAATCCCGTAGCCAACGCGTTACACCAGGATGAAGTATGGGGATACATAAAAAATTATGGGGACAAACAGTCGATGCCTTCGACTGCTAAAATCTGGATAGAGGGAAAAGGAAGCAAGACCGTAAGTGTTCCATTACTCGTCCCAGGAGATAGCCACAGGGTGGGACGAAATGTAACATGGGGGGCCCAGGGGCCAAATAAAGATTTTTACATTGAGGCAGATTCCGGAAATGTCATTGAAGAGCGAAGGGAAGACAATAACAAGGTGGTTGGGGTGATCGTCATCCAGGGATCCCTTGCATCCGTTCCGGACCCCAACACGTATATTGTTGAAGATTGCTCGGGAAATGGAATCAAGATACAGAACCACCCATATAGTGTGACAGAACAAGGCCAACCATAGCCGATCAACCACCGTAGCAGTTCTTGAATTTTTTACCGCTGCCGCAGCGGCAGGGATAAAAAGTTGCTTTTCTGGTTATTCCACCTGGTGACCATAATCGGGAACCTGCGACCAGACGCCGTTATCAGCCGGTGCCTGATCAGGCACCGGCTGATAAGCCAGTTCCCGGACAATATTCAGGTTCGGCGTGGGCGGCGGGCCGGTGTTTCTGATATCCCATAGCCCCAGATGCTGCAGCATCTGTTTGATGACGGCCTGTCCTTCTATAAAACTGATGATCTTCATTTGCCCCTGACATTTGGGGCATAACAGGGGATCAACTTCATACACTTTTTGAATCAGCCGCGCCCAGGATTTTCTGAAGGCCTTATTCGAGAGACCGGTATCGATAATATTCGCGATGTCGTCATCCTGGTTTGTCTTTGTCCGCTGACCCCGGCTCTTGTTGCTGTAATAGCTCCCGCATGGTACTGCGGGACAGGCTGCATAACGGACCATGTGTTCCCTGCGGTTGGGGATGTGCGTGGTCAGTTGAGCCAGCCGGTTCAGGGCCGGGATAACATTGGCCACCCTCCTATGGTATGTGATGAAAAATAAAAAGAATTTATGGCGGTTTGACGGGGAAAATCAAGAAAAAACACGGGAAAGAAACGCGAGAATTATTGAACGCCGGTCGCCCCTCATGGTATGCTGGCGAAAAACATAAATCCTTACCCGGTCGGGGTTCGGTGGCTGCGGGCCGGGATGAGGGGCGGTTTAAAGCGTTTTGTGAACCGAATATAAAATAAGGAACTGTCCCGGTGGGTAAAAACAGACCCCGCGGGTTTTTCAATCATATTGCCCTGGTATCGGCGCCCTGGCCCATCTTCAGTCGGCCGTCGATTCAACTGGGAGCTTTAAAGGCATATCTGCGGGGCGCTTTTCCGGACCTGAAGGTATCGTGTCAACATTTTTTTTTAACCCTGGCGGAAGCCGTCGGCTATCCGGTTTACCGGGCTTTGTCCAAAGAGACATGGCTGGCCGAGAGCGTTTACGCGGCGCTGCTTTACCCCGGGCAACGGGAGAGCATCGGCCGGTTCTTCGCGCGACAGGCGAAAAAATCAGGCGAACTGGCCGGGCTGGACTTTCCTGATTTATGCCGGCGCGTCAAGAGCGTGTCCGATGCTTTTATCCGCAAAACCGACTGGGCGGTCCTGGACCTGGCGGGCTTTTCCGTATGCCTCTGCCAGTTGACGGCCTCGCTCTATTTTATCCGGAAAATCAGGAAATCGGCACCGAACCTGCCGCTGATCGCGGGCGGCGCCATTATCGGCGGAGACACGGCCGGCGACCTGCTGGCGGCCTTTCCGGAGATCGACCTGATTATCACCGGGGAAGGGGAACTCCCTCTGGCCCGGCTGGTCGGCCATTTGCGGGCCGGCGGCCGATGCCGCGACCTGCCGCCCACGGCCGGAATCGTGCGCCGGCGGGATAACCGGTCGCGGGATGCGGCCGCCTTTTGCCAGCTGGACGATCTGGAGACCCTGCCGCAGCCTGATTTTTCCGACTATTTTGACCTGCTGGCCGGATTGCCGGCGGATAAGCGCTTTTTTCCCATGCTGCCCCTGGAAATTTCCCGGGGCTGCTGGTGGCGCGCCGGACGGCCGGACACGGGCGGCCGCAAACAGCCTCAGGGCTGCGCCTTCTGTAATTTGAACCTTCAGTGGCAGGGGTACCGGACCAAGGCCGTTGATCAGGCCGTCGATGAGATCGACCGGTTGACGGAAAAGCACCGGGTCCTTTCGGTGGCCCTGATGGACAATGTCCTGCCCCCGGGGAAAAGCCGGGACATATTCATGGCTCTGGCCGGCAAAAACAAGGACTTCCAGTTTTTCGCCGAGCTGCGGGCTTCGACCGGGCGTCAATCCCTGGAAATTTTTTCCCGGGCCGGGATGACGGAAGCGCAGATCGGCATCGAGTCCCTGAGCTCGCGGCTTTTAAAGAAGCTGAACAAGGGCACCACGGCCATGGACAACATGGAGATAATGAAGAACTGCGAGGCGCTGGGAATAAAAAACAGCGCCAATCTGATCCTGCGCTTTCCGGGCAGCGATGAAACCGACGTGGCGGAAACCCTCCGCGCCCTCCGTTTCGCCCGGTTTTTCCGTCCCCTGCGGATCGTGCATTTCTGGCTGGGCAGGAGCAGCCCGGTCTGGGAGAATCCCCCGGAGTTACGGCCTGAAGGCCGTGTTTAATCATCCTTATTATAAAAAGCTGTTTCCAGAGGAAATCTGCCGCCGGACGCGGTTTATGATTCAGGACTATCGCGGCGACAAGGCGGCGCAGCGCAAGCTCTGGAAACCGGTGGTTAAGGCGGTTGAAAAATGGCAACAGGACTACCGCCGGCTGCACGCCGACCCTTATGCCGGCCCGATCCTGACCCGCCATGACGGCCAGTCGTTTCTGATTCTGCGGGAGCGCCGGATTGACGGGGAGCCCGTGAACCACCGGCTGGAAGGAAGTTCCCGGAAGATTTATCTCTTCTGCGACAGCCGGCGGCGTTTTGAAGAAATAAGAGACCGGTTCGCGCCCCTGCCGGCGGACCGGATACGGTCGTTTCTGGCCCTGATGCTCGACAAGGGGCTGATCTTCAAAGATGGCGAACAGTACCTGAGCCTGGCCGTATCCATGCGGCCTGGTGGCTCTGGAAACCGGGCTTTATGAAGTTTCCGGGGCTGCCGCCAGAAGCCCGACATCCAGGGGATCGCCCTTGTTTTTATCCCGCGCCAGCCTGACGGCGGACTGCGGACAGACATCTACGCAGAGGCCGCATCCGTCGGCCAAGAAAGCAGATTAAAAAAGCGAACGCGGAGAACCGACAACATAACCACCAGAGGACTACTCTTCGGAGGAATGGAAAACTCTTTTTTCCCCTTGGTTTTACTTATCATAAATGTCCCCGGAATTCCGCTGTGACTCGTTTAAAAAGAATTCCGCCGTTTTGATATAGGGGTGATTTGGCCCCAGAATATCCGTATACAGGTTTATTATTTTGCGCATGAAAACCCCGGCCTTGCCAAAATCTTTTTTCGTGTAATAAGTCATCCCAAGATTCAGACAGGTGGCTGCAGTACTGGGATGATTGACGCCAAGCAATTCCATTTCGATAGTCAATGCCTGCTGAAAACAGTCAATCGCAGAATCGTAATCATTTTTGTTGGTCAGCGCCAGTCCTAAATTATTGAGGCTTTCCGCGACCTGTTGATGTTTTTCCCCCAGAAATTTTGTTCTGATTGCCAGGGATTCTTTGTGATTGGCAATTGCTTTGTCGTATTCTTTTTTATTGTACCAGGCATTTCCAAGGTTGTTGTAGATTGAGGCGGCATGCTTGATGGTCAGCTCAATTCTGAGCGCCTTAAGGTAATAAGCAATGGCGGTATCATAATCACCGCTGGTATCGTAAGACAGTCCGATATTATTATATGTTTCAGATATTTCTAGATCCTGTTCGCCATAAACCGCTTTTAATATTTTCAGGGCCTTAAAATGATAATGGAGGGCTTGATCAGCATCCCCCTGCCTGTCATAGCATAAGCCAAGATTGCTATAAGTTTCAGCGGTTTGTGGGTGTGCATCGCCATACCTGATTTTTTTCAACCGCAAGGCATTATTTAAAAATAATATCGCCTTGTCCAGGTTGCCGATGTCTTTATAAGCCAATCCTAAATTATTGTGGGCGATCGATCTCCCCGGCGATTTGCGAACGTTGTCCTGCCATAGCGAAACAGGATTTTGCCATATGCGGTTGCGTTGGATCGTCCAATAGCCGCAAAAACAGATGAAAAAGCATACCACGACCAGAGCCGTTCGATTGGACTTTATATATTTAAAAATAAGCAGAACCATTGTCATCATTGGGAAAACAGACGGCAGATAGGTGCGGTAACTGCATAATAATTCCAGTCCGATAATCGATGATTCCGGAATTAAGTTGATCAGAAACCAAAGCAGGGAAAAAACGGCTATTCGATGTTGTTTTGCCAGCATGAAGGCCGCGACAAAAAGAGTGATCAAGGCGCTCAATGCCAGTAGTGTCATAACTGGGGTCGTCATCAGGTTCGAGGACAAGGGAAAGTCGTATACAAGGGCGAGTCCGTTGGGGTGAGGCCAAACCAGCAATGACAGGTAATATAGGATTACCTGAAATTCGGTGAATAACCGCTGGGCCGGGGTGAACGGCTTATCGGTATATGTGGAAATAATTGTCTCCCAGGGCGATTCGCCGAGATAGACCAGGACCAAACCGGTCAGAGCCGCTATGATGATAATACTCCACATCAGACGTTTTTTAAGCCAGAGGGTTTCTAAATCCTGAAAAAAGAACCATTCATAGAGGATAAGCATTAAAGGTAGTGTGATGGCTGTCTGCTTTGATCCTATGGCAAGGATGCCGGAAAGAGTAGATACGGAAAAAAGAAAAACAATAACGGTTTTTTTTGAGGGTTCGGAAAATTGTTTTTTTCTTGCTTTTATATAAAGGTAAAAAGCCAGCATATAAAACAGGGCGGCCAGCGAATTCATCCGCTGCCAAATATAAGTGACTGATTGGACTTGAAGTGGATGGGCTATCCAGAGCAAGCTGGTCAGAATAGGTACCGATGCAAAACTTTGCCGTTGCTGTGCCAAGGTTTGACCAGCCACAAGGAAAACCAAAAAGGCCGTTATAATGTGTATTACCAGGTTGACAATATGATAAATTTCTACGTTTTGTTGGCTGAAATAATAGTTTAACGCAAATGTGAAATTGGCGATTAACCGGGAACCAGTGTTTTCGATAGCTACTTGGGTTAAACCAAACATCTTGGCTGGTGTTATTTCAGTCCATAAAAGGGATGGTTCGTCCAGTATCAATCTGCCGTCAAAAATAAAGGGAACTGAAAAGCTTTTGGAATAAAGGATGAACCCGATCAGAGTTAAAAAAGACAGTACTACCGCAGGGTTTTGAATGATTCTAACGGCTGATCGGTTGGCTGGCATTTTTCCCCAGGCAAAAAATTATTTCTCAGCTAACAAGGGCAAAGAATCACTTTAAAGGTTGATTGACAGCAAGGTCATTCTAAGGGTAAGAATTTGTTTTCTTGGCTGATCTTATAGCAAGGCGTGGCTTGTGCGTCAATGTTTTTTGGCCGCCACATATTGATTGGCGTTTTGAGTGGAATTAGACGGATGCTGGAAAGTCAGGAGATCAGGATTGTTTTGTCGGATGCAGGGGCGTCTCCCTGAGAATCGTACTTATGGAGATCCCGATGAATTAAAACACAACAAACGCAACCATTGACGGGGTTACCTCTATTGTATTCATTCCATAAACGAACAATATTTTTGAGATCTGGCCTGTTAGCAGAATCAGCCCTTGAGATATTGATTCCGGTGCCGGGAACCTGATTTCCGCGCACTATTAAAAGCCTATCGGCGCGCGAGTGCCTAAAAAAACCAAAAGCAACCGACGAAATCATTTTTACGCCTTTGTGCCTATAACTTGGAAGGGCCAGCAACAAAATCAAGATAATAAGAAGGGAGAAGGACCCTTTTTGTAAATCCGTGACAAAGAAGGTTGACAAAAACCGTCGAAGAAGATAAAAATTTTAGTTTCGTTTCGGCTGTTTTGAAAAAGCCGGTAAAACGGGTGCTAAAGAAGATGGCTTGTGTTTAATTTATTTGAATCATTGTGTTTTTTTGAGAAAGAGAAGAACGGGGCGGTTCCAGATTTCTCAAAAAACGCACTGATTCAAGGCGATGTCCATAAATTGATCGTGTCAAGGAGGCCGGAATGGCGGAAAAAACAGGCGCGGTGATGGTGGTCGGCGGCGGCATCACGGGCATGCAGTCGGCGCTGGATCTGGCGAACGCCGGGTTTTACGTTTACCTGGTGGAGTCGTCGCCCGCGATCGGCGGCGTCATGGCGCAGCTGGACAAGACCTTCCCCACCAACGACTGCTCCATGTGAATTCTTTCACCGAAACTGGTCGAGGTCGGCCGGCATTTAAATATCGAGCTGCTGACGTTAACGGAAGTCACGGCCCTGACCGGAGAGGCGGGAAATTTCACCGTCACGGTCAAACAGCGTCCGCGCTACGTGGACATGAACAAGTGCATCGCCTGCGGGCTGTGCGCGGAAAAATGCCCCCGCAAGGTAAGCGACGAGTACAACCAGGGGCTTATAAACCGTAAGGCCATTTACGTGCCTTATCCCCAGGCCGTGCCGCTGAAGTATGTCATCGACGCGGATAACTGCATCTATTTTCAGAAAGGCAAGTGCCGGGCCTGCGAAAAATTCTGTCCGGCCGGCGCCATTAATTTCGAAGACCAGGAGCAAGAGCGGACCTTGAAGGTGGGCGCGGTTATCGTTACGACCGGCGTGAAGATGTTCAACCCGTCCGGGATGGATAACTACCAGTACGCCGCCCTGCCCAACGTGGTCACCAGCCTGGAGTACGAGCGGCTGCTCTCCTCGGGCGGACCTTCCGGGGGGAAAATCCTCCGGCCTTCCGACGAGCGGCCGCCCCAGAAGATCGCCTGGCTGCAGTGCGTCGGCTCCAGGGATTTGAACCGCTGCGATAATCCTTACTGTTCGTCGGTCTGCTGCATGTACGCCCTGAAAGAGGCCATGCTCACCGGTGACCATGTCGATGGGCAGGTCGAAACGACGATTTTCATGATGGACATGCGGACCTACGGCAAGGATTTTGAGAAATATTACGAACGGGCCAAGGCGGCCGGGGTCCGGTTTATCCGGTCGCGGATTCATACCATCACCGAGGAGCCGGACGGCACCTTGAAGGTCCGCTATGTCAGCGAGGACGGCCGGATTGTCGAAGAACTGTATGATATCATGGTCCTGTCGGTGGGCATGGAGGCGTCCGATAAAACGGCTGTCCTGGCCCAGACCCTGGGCATCGAACTGAACGCCTCGCGGTTTATCGCCACCGACGAATTAAATCCGTCGGCCGCCAGCCGGCCCGGGATTTTCGTGGCCGGCGTGGCCCGGGGCTGCAAGGATATTCCCGATTCGGTGGTGGAGGCCGGCGCGGCCGCCGAGAGCGCCGCCCGCCGGCTCGTCG
>CAYSMV010000299.1:0-3026 GCA_964432245.1 uncultured Desulfobacterales bacterium | reverse complement strand
TGACCAGCGACGTTGAAGATTTCTCGCGGGACGATGATTCCCGTGATCCCCTGCGGATTAGCTCATCCTTCACGCCGATCACCGCGCCGGATTATGTCGAACATCGCCTAACGGAAAAAGGCGGGACCTTTCCCATGTGGATCGCGGTTGATGTTGATAAAATAGCCGCGGCGCCGGCGGCCGAACCCGCCCCCGCGCCTTCGTTGCCCGTGCCGGCGCCGGCGGCGATGCCCGAACCGGAAAAGCCAATGGTGGAACAGCCGGCGCCGGCAAGCAAAACGCCGGCACTCCCGCCGGACGATTCCTGGGAAACCCGTAAACAGGACCACAGAGAAAAGCTGCAATACTTAAAAGAACTCTATGAATCCGGCCTGATCGATGAAGAAGAATATAAGGAACAGAAGAAAAAGCTGCTGAATCAGCTTTGATGGCCATCTTAAATCAGCCCGGTACCACTGTAATGGGGAACCGCCTTATACATACCGATCCTGCTTTACTCCGGGCGTTTGTTTACGGCGCTCTTCTGTTTTCCGCTCTGTTGCCGCTGCCTCAAGCCCGGGCACATCCCCATGTCTTCATCACTCAGCGCCTGAACGTGGTTTTTGACGACCAGGGTCTGGCCGGCATCAGGGTCGGCTGGGAATTCGACGACATGTTCGCCGCCATGATCGCCGAAGATCACGACCTGAATCGCAACGGCACGCTGGAACCCGCGGAAGTGCTGGCCGTTAAAGAAAAGGCCTTTGCGTTTATCGCGGAATACAACTATTTCACCTTCATTAAAATCGAGAATCAACCGTTTGCCGTAAAATACGTCAGGGATTTCACCGCTTCCTTAAAAGATCACCGCCTGGCGTACGAATTTTTAATTCCCTGTCACGTCACCGCTGTCAATCAGTTCAAAAAAATATCCGTGGCGAGTTATGACCCTTCCTATTACACGGCAATTATGTTCACCGGTAAACAGCCGGTAATCGTGACTGCCGCCGAAAAATTCGAGGTACGCACCGATGTCCGGGAAGATCCCGACACAAAAATATATTACGATATGGTTCATCCCTGGACGCTCTTTATGGAATTTCGGAAAAAATAAATCATGCAACGGGTCTTCATAATCGTCATGGTTTTCATGATCTTAGGGTTCGGGATCAAAACGGCCTGGCCTCAAAATCCCTTTACATCCAGACCGGAGACCTGTCAGAAAGCGCCGGAACCGCCGTTCAAAAGCCGGTTTTTTGTGAAAATCGTACTCTGGCAACACCAGTTGAAGCAAAAAATGTCGGAACTGATCCGGGTGTCGCGGAATAACGGCAGCCTCAAGCCCTTGCTTTTACTCATGGGCATGGCTTTTCTCTACGGCGCGATCCATGCCGCCGGTCCGGGGCACGGCAAGGTCATCGCCCTATCTTATGTTTTATCGCACAAGACTTCCGTTGCCGGTGGATTTCTGCTGGGCTTTTTTATCGCGGTTATCCATGGGTCTTCCGGCGTAGTCGGAGTTCTGGGCCTGCGTTATATCATTCAACGCAGCGTCAGCGAAACCCTGATCACGGTAACCGGCGTGACCCAGATCGTCAGCTTTGGATTGATTACCGTGCTGGGCCTGGGAATTCTGCTGACCAATATTTACCGATGGCTCTCTGCTTCACGGCCGGGACAGGAACTCCGGCCCCTGGAAACGACCCGAACCGGGTTGCTGCCCTGGGCCGCGGCCATCGGACTGGTCCCCTGCCCGGCGGTGGTCATGGTCATGCTCTTCTGCATATCCATGGAAGCGGTGTTGCTGGGCCTGGTCCTGGCGGCCAGCCTGTCCCTCGGCATGGCAGCGACGATCTCTTGCGTGGTCATTGCCGCTGTTCTGGGAAAAATGGGAATCTTCAGCGCCATATCGGAAAAACGCGCGGGAAAAATCAGTCTCTGCCTGGGCATAGTCTCCGGAGCGGCCATCGCCGTTTTCGGAACGATCTTTCTTATCGCGGCCATCAACGTGACACTGTATTAGCTTGAATACCATCTGATATTTTTAGATAATCAACCTGATTCAATGAAGTTGCGACGGCTAAACACAAAAACCGGGAGGCAGACATGACTCTTCATGAACTGGCGGGCAAGCCGGCACCGGCAGCGGTCCTGGAAAACATCCCGCGACTCGTTACGGCCTACTATACCCGCAAGCCGGACCCTTCCGATCCGGCCCAGCAGGTGGCCTTCGGCACCTCCGGACACCGGGGCACATCGGTCAACGGCAGTTTCAATGAAGACCATATCCTGGCCATCTGCCAGGCCATCTGCGAATACCGCCGCTCGCGGAACATCACCGGCCCCCTGTTTCTGGGCATCGACACCCACGCCCTGTCCGAACCGGCCATGGCGACCGCCCTGGAGGTGTTTGCCGCGGCCGGGGTGACGGTCATGATCGACGCCGACCTGGGCTATACCCCGACCCCGGTCATCTCCCACGCCATCCTGACCCATAACCGCCGGGCCGGCCGGAAGACCGCGGACGGAGTGGTGATCACGCCCTCGCACAATCCGCCCAAAGACGGCGGCTTCAAGTACAATCCGCCCCACGGCGGACCGGCGGGCAGCGACATCACCGCGGCCATCGCCCAGCGGGCCAACGCCCTTCTGCAAAACGGGCTCGACACCGTCCGGCGGATGCCGTATGAAAAAGCCCTGCGGGCGGACACCACCATCCGCTACGACTACATCACTCCCTTCACGGCCGACCTGGCCAACGTCGTCGACCTGCCGGCCATTGCCGCGGCCGGCCTGAAAATCGGCGTCGATCCCCTGGGCGGTTCGACGGTGGACTTCTGGGAGCCCATCGCCGCGAGATACGGCCTGTCCCTGGAAGTAATCAGCAATTGCACGGACCCGGCCTTTGCCTTCATGACCCTGGACAAGGACGGCAAAATCCGCATGGACTGCTCGTCGGCCTATGCCATGCGGCGCCTGCTCGACCACAAGGACAGGTTTGACATCGCCTTCGGCAACGACCCGGACGGCGACCGCCACGGCATCGT
>CAYSMV010000298.1:0-2834 GCA_964432245.1 uncultured Desulfobacterales bacterium | reverse complement strand
AAAGATATGTGTTTTCCTTGAAGAATTTTTGGAATTTGTTTGACGGCTCAGATACACTCATTGGTTTTATCGGCTCCGTGGGAAAATCGCCGACGAGATAAACCCCATTCTGGCCAGACGAAACAGCGCGGCGGTTTTCAGACAGCCCAGTCCGTAAACAACGCTTGGCCAGAAGGCGATGGAAGATGCTTCCGCGAAATACCGGGTGGGGCAGCTGATCTCGGCCACGGTGAAACCAAACCAGATAATCTGGGCGATCATCTGGTTGTCGAATACGAAATCATCATTATTTCCATCCAGCGGCAACGAGTTGAGCAGGTGCCTGGAAAAGGCCCGGTATCCGGTATGGTATTCTGAAAGTTTAGCGCCAAGGATAAGGTTTTCGATAAATGTCAGAAAGCGGTTGGCGATATATTTCCAGAACGGCATGCCGTTTTTCAGGGCGTAACCGCCGAGAATTCTCGATCCTAAAACGCAGTGATAAAGTCCGTTGCCGATCAATGAGGCCATGGCGGGAATGAGTTGCGGCGTATACTGATAGTCCGGGTGGACCATGATGACGATATCCGCGTCGTTTTCCATAGCCAGCCGATAGCATGATTTCTGGTTGCCGCCGTAACCCTGATTATGTTGATGGGCGTAGAGAATCGTATGCGGCAGTGTCTTAGCGATTTCCCTTGTTCCGTCCGTGCTGCAGTCATCGACGATGATGACCAGGTCGACGATACCCTGGGCCATTACCTCGTCAAATGTCCGCCTCAGTGTCGCGGAGGCGTTGTAGGCGGGCATCACCACGATGACCTTCTGATTGTTATACATGCCGATGGCCTCAATAAGCAAAAAATCAAAGGCGTTTGCAAACGATAAGAAGTTGCTTTTATGATTATTTTTTATAGCAAAGCCGGTTTTGTGCGTCAACGGTTTTCAGCCATCATATTCCGGGCGTTCCGCATTTCAAATCCGGGCTAAAGAATGCCCGGGGCAGGCAGGTAAAAGATAGTAGTCAGATTCCGGGAATGAAGGCTGATGCGCAAAAAAGCCGGATCACACCTGAGTCATGGCGATCCGGCTTTTTCGGTGTGGATCTCAAGGCGGCCGGTTCAAGGCCGCTTTGTTCTTATACTGAAGGTGTTAATCGTCACACAGTTCGAACAACCCGGCCGCGCCCATGCCGCCGCCGATGCACATGGCTTCCACGCCGTACTTGACGCCTCTGGTCCGCATGTTGGCCAGCAGGGTGGCGCAGAGCTTGGCGCCGGTGCAGCCCAGGGGATGGCCCAGGGCGATAGCGCCGCCGTGGATGTTGATGCGGTCCATGTATTTTTCAAGGCCCAGTTCCCGGATGCAGTACAAGGCCTGGGAGGC
The DNA here is from genome assembly GCA_964432245.1 of uncultured Desulfobacterales bacterium. Lineage (GTDB taxonomy): Bacteria > Desulfobacterota > Desulfobacteria > Desulfobacterales > Desulfosudaceae > JBFMDX01. The sequence goes on along the minus strand of CAYSMV010000298.1, from coordinate 1,469 downwards.
GAAGGCTTCGTTGATTTCCCACAGGCCGATGTCGTCGATGGTCATGCCGGCCTTGGACAGGAGCTTGGGAATGGAATAGCGCGGGCCCACGCCCATTTCATCGGGCCGGCAGCCGACCGTGGTGTAAATCTTGAGCCTGGCGATGGGCTTTAGGCCGAGTTCCCTGACCTTGTTTTCGCTCATGATAATGGCGGCGGCCGCGCCGTCCGTGGTCTGGGATGAGTTGCCGGCCGTGACCGAACCGTTGGCGGCAAACACCGGCCGCAGCTTGGCCAGGCCTTCAATGGTGGTCGACTCGCGGATGCCGTCGTCAAAATCCTGGAGAAAGGTCTCTTTTTTAAAGGTCCCGTCGGCCTGCATGACGAACTTCGTGGCCGGCGTGGGCACGATTTCCGTGTAGAGTTTTTCGGCTTTTGCCCTGGAGGCCTTCATCTGGGAGTGATAGGCGAATTCGTCCTGCATTTCCCGGGAGATGCCGTAACGGTTGGCCACGTTTTCCGCGGTAATGCCCATGGATGTGTACAGGTCGGGATGATCGACGGACCAGTCCGGATGAGGCCGGAGCAGGTTGCCGCCCATGGGAACGTAAGTCATGGATTCCACGCCGCCGCCGATGGTAACTTCCGACCAGCCGGACATGACCCGCAGTGAGGCCAGGGCAATGGCTTCCAGGCCGGATGAGCAGAAACGGTTGACCGTGGCGCCGGACACCTCGACGGGGAACCCCGCCATCTGGCTGGCGACGCGGCCGATATTCATACCCTGTTCGGCCTCGGGAAAGGAGCAGCCGATCATGACGTCATCCACGTCCTTTTTCTCCAGCCCGGGCGTTTTCTCCATGGCGGCTTTCAAGATAAAAGTCAGCAGGTCTTCGGGGCGGGTGTCTTTCAGGGCGCCTCTTCTGTTTTTGCAGCCTGGTGTTCTGACCGAGGTAACGATATATGCGTCTCTCATGAGTTTTTCCTCCTTAATTACGAAGCGGTTTGCCGGTTTTGAGCATGTGATCGATGCGGGCCATGGTTTTTTCCTGTTTGAGAAATTCGATGAAGGTCTTTCTCTCCAGGTTGAGGATGGCTTGCTCGTCTACTGCACTGTCGGTCCGGGCGTCTCCGCCGCCGATGACATAAGCGATTTTTCTGGCCAGATAGACATCATAGTCGCTGATATAGTTGCCGCTGCGCATGTTGAACATCTCGGCGTTGACCATGCCCCAGGCCGCTTCTCCCAGCACCTTTAAGGGTTTTTTGACCGGCGGCGCGTAACCGTCCTCGACCATGCGCAGCACCTCTTTCTTGGCTTCGCCGATGAGATTGTCGCGGTTGAAGACGATGCGGTCAACGGGGCCTAAGAACCCGTTGGCGCGGGCGTCCGCGGCGGAGGTAGATACCTTGGCCATGGCGATGTTCCGGAAGGCGGGAATGAAAAATTTAGACAGCTCCGCGTCCGTGACCGGGGCGGGAATGCCGCTG
>CAYSMV010000297.1:0-4126 GCA_964432245.1 uncultured Desulfobacterales bacterium | reverse complement strand
TCGGGGCCAGGGCTTGGGGAAGAATCAGGCTGGGGCCCTTGGGGGGGTTCCCGCCGATCTTTGCCCGCCATTTTTTTAAGGCGTCAACCCGCAGGGAAGCTTTTCGCGAGAGCGGTTTCTGTTTTTCGCGCGGATAAACAGGCAGTTTTTTATCGTTCATGTCAAGCGCTTTTTGTATCGCCCGGCAGACGGGATCCGCATACATCGACAGCTGTTTTTCCGAGAGGATTTTCGATTGTCGCAGCGCTGTCTGGCCGGCGGGTTTTTCTTCGGCCATCCTGAGCAGGGCGCTGTTGCTGAATATCTTGAACGGCGGCAGATTTTTCTTCCGGGCGATGTCCTGTCGTTCCTGCAGCAGGCCTTCCAGAACCGCCAGGCCGCGCCGGTCGAGTCGCCCGGCGCCTTTGAATTTCAGGAAAAGGGGATGGCCGTTTTCGGGCGCGGGCCGGGCGAGGCTGATAAGCCGGCACTCTTCCTCCACCCAGGCCGTTCTTTTTTTTTGTTCCAGATGTTCTTTCAAAATAGTCCATAAGGGGATCAGGTAAAGCACGTCCCGGGCCGCGTATTCCAGCATTTCGGCGGGAAGAGGCCGGCAGGACCAGTCTTTTTTCTGGTATTTTTTATCCAGAGCCTTCTGGAAAATATGCTGAACCATTGAGTTGAGGCCGGTCTCGTGGAAGCCGAGAAAACGGGCGGCGATTTCAGAATCAAACAGGCTATTGATTTTTATGTTAAAGTTTCTGTCCAGGCACCGGACATCGTAACTGGCCCCATGAAATATTTTTGTTATGGCCGGTGTCATGAAAAAAGGTTTAAGCAAAGAAAGGTTTCTGATTGCCAGGGGGTCGATGATCAGGCATTCCGAGGCGGTGGCGATCTGGATCAGGCAGACTTGCTCGGCAAAGTGGTACATCGAGTCCGCTTCCATGTCCACGCCGGCGACATCTTCGCGCATCAAGTCGGGCATGATCCGTTCAAGGGCGTCGGAGGAAGTGATCAGGCGGTACGACACATGGATATCTTCCGGATCAGTTAAAGGTTTTTCTTCTTTTTTCAAGCTGGATATCAAGAGATTTCAATTTTTCGATTATCTGTTGGTATCGGAGGTTTTCTTCAAGGAGAAGCCGGTTTTGTTGCTCCAGTTCTTTTTTCTGCTTCATCAGTTCGGCGCAGGCCTTGTTTTTTCCGGAGGCGTATTCCGACAGGCGTTTCAACAGGGAGAGGGCGTATTCGGCATTAACGGTTTTTTCCAGACCGGTATATTGTTCCAGGCAGTCAATGGCGCGATTGTAATCCTGAGCAGGATTGTCCGGGTGGGAGTATAGCATGGCAAGTCGCAGCAGGAGTTCGGCTCTTTGGCTTTTGTTGAAATATTGGTTTGAGACTCGTAACAGGGACGTTTCGACGCTGTCGATTTCTTCGGTTATGAGACCCTCCGACATAGCCGGGTAAGGCGCCGGCCCGGTACCGCTTATGGCGGCGCAACCCGAAAGGAACTGGCCGCTCAGGCACACGAAACAGCCGGTGAAGACGACGGCTGCCAGTCGATTTTTTATTATTGTGAAAACACCAGGCCTGTCCGGGTTAAGTAATAAGGCCATCGAACGTGATTTCCTTTTCATCGTCGCTACTTCTACGGTCGGCCAGGTAGAGGCTGCCCGGAATGGTCTTGGCGTACTCCTTGATTTCCGCCGCGATTTCGCCTATTTTCACGCTGCTGAAATCCTCACGGTTTTTGTTGGTGACGACGGCAATTGACAGCGTCATGATCGGAAACTCCCAGGTTTGTCCCTGCCTGGTTCTGGCGATGATATAGCCTTTTTCCCGATCAGACTCATCATAGAATTCAATGATACGCCTGTCAAATTCTTCTATAATAGTTTCACAGATGGGCACATATCTGTCCGGTGTCACGATAACGACAAAATCATCGCCGCCGATGTGCCCCAGAAAGGCGTCCTGGCAGCCGTGCTCGGCTATCGCGGCTTCGATGATTTTTCCTGTTTTCCGGAGGACTTCATTTCCCCTGGCGTAGCCATACCGGTCATTGAAGGATTTGAAATTATCGATATCCACCAGGCAGAAGGCGATTTGTTTTTTCGCGGCCAGCCGTTCGTTGAGAATATTTTCTATGGCCGCTCCGCCCGGCAGCCGCGTCAGCGGATTGGCGTCCAGGTCCATTACTTCAAGCCTGGCGAGCCGCTGGGCCATGGCGGTAAAAGCTTTGGCCAGCATGCCGAACTCGTCTCTCTCGTGGAGATCGGGGATAAAATCAAACTGGCGCTCCGAAAATTTGGCGGTGGCCAGTTTCAACTGGCTGATGGAACGGGACACGCTGCGGGTAATTATAAAGGCCGCTCCGATACCGATACAGACGCCCAGTATGGAGAGGAAAGCGGTAATATGGAAGGCTTTGGCGCTGAAACTCCCGGCCTGGTTTGTTGTTTCCGCCATGCTTTTCCGCGTGGCTTGCGTGATTTGTTTAATATCGTAAAGCTGGGCGTTCAGCTGTTCTTTGATCGCGGCATCCCATGTTGTTTCCGCCAGGGCCAGGCCGGTATTGTCCATGGCAAAGATTCCCGAGTAAATGTCGGTATAGCGACGGTGTGAATCAACCAGCCGATCAACGGCCTGTGAATCTTTTGCCTGAAAGGCTTTTTTCAGATTTTCCAGAGCGGCGATAAATTCGGCGTCTCTTTTCAGGAAAAGGTCCTTCATTTCTTCGCTCTTCATGATCAAAAAGCGACGGCCGTAGGATTCCTGGGCAAGGAGACAGTCCGTCAGCGAGTCGGCCGCTTCAATGGCGACCATGTTTTTCCTTGCGATGTTTCTGCTCAAGTCACTCAATTGATTTAAGCTGGACAGGGTATATAGGGAGAGAACAACGATAATGATCGCCAGGGGCATGTAGGCAATTGTCATTTTGGTCGCGATCGTTGATTTAAAAAAGCTTTTTTTAAACCGGGCTTTCAGTTCAATAAGAGCGGCAATCCGTTTGCTGGTCATTGTCTGAGCTTTTCAGTAATATCGTTAATATAAGACCGCGCCAAAATATTATAATGGTTTAAACTATTGTTTAGCTTATTATCAGCATTTGGTTAAAAAAAAATGACATTTTTCGAGAAACATTATTAAACGATCAAGAATCAAAAGGATTTTTTACCGGAACTTAGCGATCAAAATAATTTTTTCTCTTGACCAGATTACACATTTTTCAATATGTTATACAATTCATAAAGGATTGTCAATAATTTCAACGGTTGTATCATGTCCTGGCGGATTTTAGATGATAACCATTAGACTTCCTGATGACAGTGTTTTGAATTTTGATTCTCCTGTAACCGGAGAGGATATTGCCCGGGCTGTTTCCGATGGCCTCTGGCGGATCAGCGTGGCCGTGGAAATCGACGGTATTTTGCGTGACCTTTCCACTGTGGTGGAAAAAGACGCTTCCGTCCGGTTGATCACCACGCGGGACAGGGAAGGGCTTGAAATAATGCGGCACAGCGCCGCGCATGTCATGGCTCAGGCCGTTCAGCATCTTTACAAGGACGCGGAGTTGACCATCGGGCCGGTAGTGGAGGACGGCTTTTATTACGATATTGACATGGAGCCTGTGTCCGAGGATGCCTTCCCGAAGATTGAAGCCGAAATGCAGGCCATTATCAAGCGGAAAATACCGTTTGTCAGACAAGAGGTGTCCCGGCAGGAAGCTTTAAACCTGTATCAGGGGCAGAAATACAAGACAGAGATTATCGAGGGGCTTGACGGAGAAGTTATTTCTATTTACGCCAACGGGGATTTTTCCGATCTATGCCGGGGGCCGCATGTGCCGCATACCGGATTTGTCGGGGCCGTCAAGCTGATGAAGGTTTCCGGCGCCTACTGGCGGGCGGATCAGCGGCGGGAACAGTTGCAACGGATTTACGGCACCGCTTTTTTTTCAAAAAAAGATCTGGCTGCTTATCTTAAGTTAATCGAAGAGGCGAAAAAAAGGGATCATCGTAAAATCGGCGCCCAGCTTGATCTTTTCAGTTTTCATCAGGAAGCGGCCGGCATGCCTTTTTTTCATCCCAAGGGGATGACGATCTGGAATGCGCTGCTTGATTACTGGCGGGAGGGGCAT
>CAYSMV010000296.1:0-11266 GCA_964432245.1 uncultured Desulfobacterales bacterium | reverse complement strand
CAAAACATTTTCGGATCTTCTCCGTATTCGCATGAATGACGTGGCGGCCGATATTTTCCTGTCCATGTGGGAAGTTCTGGGGGATCGGGAGGCGATTGTTGACGGGGACCGGCGGTTTTCTTTTTCAGAGATGCGCGGCCGGGTCCTTAGTCTGGCTAACGCTTTTCAGGATTTTGGCGCCGGACCCGGCGATCGCGTCGGGTGCATGCTTTATAACTGCGCCGAATTTTTTGAATGTTTTTACGCCGCCTGCCTTATCGGCACGCCTTTTCCGCCGGTCAACTGGCACCTGGACGGGGAGGAACTGCGGCAAACCATAAAGCTGCGCGCGCCGGTAATTTTTGTGTTCGACCACGGTTTTGTCGACCGGATCATGGCCATAAAAGATGAACTGTCCAGCGTTAAGAAATTTATCATGGTGGGCGGAGGAACGCCGCCGCCCGGCGTGGAAAGCTACGAAGCGGTCGTTCGTGACAGTCCGTCCGAAAGGCCGGAAAAAACGAGTTTTATCGTTGCCGTTAACCCCTATACGGGGGGGACAACCGGTACCCCTAAAAGCTCCAATCTGTATGACAGTCTCAGCTATCTGCTGAGCGATACCGTGGAAGCCCCGCGCAGTTCTTTCGCTGATTATTTGAAGTACCTGATCATGCAGTACAGCTATTTTTATTATTTCGGTTGCGCCGATATTAAGGACCCGGATCAGGGGAATATCCGTTCCCTGATTGTTACCCCCCTGTATCACGCCGGTACCGCGGCCGGATACGCGCCCTGCCTGCTGCTGGGAGCGACCGCCGTCATAATGAGAAAATTTGATCCGGAAAATTACTTACGAATGATAGAAAAAGAACGGGTTTCCTGGGCGTTCGCGGTGCCGACCATTCTGCAGCGCATCCTGGCGCTGCCGCCGGAGGTGAAATCCCGTTATGATTTGAGTTCCATGCGCACGCTGATCAGCGCCGCCGCGCCCTGTCCGCCGGACGTGAAAACCGCGATCAACGGCCTGTTCATGTCCCGGGGTGCCCGGCAACCGGTTTTTCATGAATATTACGGGAGTTCTGAGAGCGCGGTTATTACCCTGCTTCTGCCGGAAGATTACCGGCAGAAACCGCATCGCGTTAACAGCGTCGGCAAGCCGCGTTGCGGCGATATCCTGATATACGATGATTTAAACGAAACCGTCTGCCCGGGAGGGAAAGAAGGCCTTGTCCTGGGAAGAACAATAGGAACGATTTCGCTGCGCTATCCCGGAACCGAAGAAAAGCTGAAGGATAATCATAAGATCATCAACGGAGTGGAGTGGTATGACGACAAATTGATCGGCTATCTTGACGCCGACGGGTTTTTGTACCTGACCGGCCGGGTCAAGGAGATGATCATTTCCGGCGGCGTCAATATTTTTCCTCTGGAGATCGAAAACATACTCAGTAAGCATCCACTTGTTGCCGATGTTGCGGTTATTCGCGCTCCGGACCCGGACCTGGGTGAAGTCCCTTTAGCCTGTGTCCAGTTGCGTGAAGGGGAGTCAGCGACATCTGATGAGATCAAAAATTTCTGCAGAAAGCAGGGGCTGAAGGGCTTTAAAATACCCAAAGACGTGGTTTTTTATGACAAACTGCCCCGCCACATCGACGGCAAACTCATTAAGCGAAAGCTGGAAGAACCGTTCTGGAAAGGCGTACGGCAGCGCGGTTGATTTACGTCAGCGGGCGTCTTCCAGTCCCTGGGTCGCCTGTTTCAGGTTGTCCTGAAGCTCTCTGGTCTTATCATCCACTTCCCGCACGGTTTCTTTGGCTTTCTGGACGGTTTCCATTCTCTGGACCCCGTCGTCCACCTCGGTGGTCATGTTTTTTATCAGCAGCACCCCGACGACCAGCAGGGCAATTAATATAACGACGAAAAAAGCGCCTCGCATCCGGTTCTCCTTTCTTTAATTTCCGCAATCAAGTAAAAAATTATTTTATATCATTTTCCAAAAAAATGAAACACCCGAACTGAATTCGTTTTTGAACCATAGCGGCGAAAATTTTTTAAGGCGGCAAAAAACTCTTGACTTTGCTGTTCCGGTCAGGTAGTTAACAAAAAAGTTTTTGATAACAGGTATCGGGAAAAGTAAAAGTATTATGAACGCGCATGTTCGGGTAGACAGGTTTTATTTTTTTTATTTTTGGTATTATTACTTTAATACCGGTCTGCCTGTGGTGCGTTGAAATAAATTAACAACAAGAAAGTAGACAAAAGCCGCGGGCGGATCAAAAAGGCCCGCGGCTTTTTTTTAGGCGGGTCCCGCGACTTTCCTGTTTACACATTAAGGGGAGGAATGAGAAATGACGATTCTGGGCAAAAAAATCAGGCTGGAGCGGTTAATAAACAGGGATACCGGTAGAACGGTAATCGTTCCCATGGACCACGGCGTGTCCGTGGGCCCTATTGCCGGTGTAACCGATATCCGTTCGGCCATCGCGAAAGCGGCTGAAGGCGGCGCCAATGCCGTGGTTGAACACAAGGGGCTGGTCGCCAAGGGACATCGCGGCCGGGGCAGGGATATCGGGCTGATTATTCATCTTTCAGCTTCCACCAGTTTGTCCCCGACACCGAACGCCAAGACGCTGGTATGCACGGTGGAAGAAGCGGTCAAGCTGGGGGCGGACGGTGTTTCCATTCATGTCAATATAGGCGATCGGGATGAAAAGCAGATGTTGAATGATTTCGGAAAGGTCAGCGCCGACGCGCGGGAGTGGGGCATGCCGCTGCTGGCGATGGTCTACCCGCGGGGTGAAAAGATAAAAGACGAATATGATGTTTCCGTCATCAAACACGCGGCGCGGGTTGGCGATGAACTGGGCGCGGATATCGTCAAGGTTTCTTATACCGGCAGTGTGAAGACGTTTCGCGAAGTCGTCGCCGGTTGTTCCGTTCCGGTGGTTATCGCCGGCGGGGAGAAGATGGACTCGGACCGGGCGATTCTGGAGATGGTTAAGGGCGCCATCGATGCCGGTGGAGCCGGGGTATCCATCGGCAGAAACGTTTTTCAGCACGCCAATCCGACCAGGATGGTGGCCGCCATCGCCGCCGTGGTCAATGATCAGGTCAGCGTCAAGGAAGCTCTGAAAATGTTGAAATAATTTCAGGGCGCCTCTGAAAGTTGGGATTTTTAGAGATACCTTTTAACCGCGAAAAAAGGTGAACGGATATGAGAACGATTTGGGTGAAAGTCGACCCCTGGGACAAGAAGATGGTGACGACCGCTCTGGAGGGGGGTGCCGACGGGATCATGGTGTCTCCGGGATATTCCGCGAAGGTCAAGGAACTGGGCAGGGTTGAAACCATCGCCGAGGACGGGGACGTGAAACTCGGTGAGGATGTGATTGTTTTTGAAATCACCTCCAGCGCCGATGAAGAAGAGATCATTCGTCTCTGCCGGGAAAAGAGAGTGATTCTGCAGTGCCGGGACTGGACGATTATTCCTCTGGAAAACCTGATCGCCAGGGGGGCGGATGTGATCACGCGGGTGACCAGTGCCGACGAAGCGCGGACCGCGATGGGCATTCTGGAAAAAGGGGTCAGCCGCCTTTTGCTGGATGTTCCCGATGCCGGTGAGTTGAAGAAGGCGTTGGCGGCGGTGCGGGAAAAGGCGGATAAGACGCCGCTGCAGACGGCTGAAATAACGGAAATCAAGGCCGTCGGCATGGGCGACCGGGTATGCGTGGATACCTGCACTTCGATGACGGAAGGCCAGGGCATGCTGGTCGGCAACAGCAGCAGCGCTCTGTTCCTGATTCATTCGGAAAGCATCGTCAACCCTTATGTGTCGCCCCGGCCGTTCCGGGTCAATGCCGGGCCGGTTCATGCCTACACCAGGGTGCCCGGCGGGAAAACGCGCTATCTGTCGGAGTTGTCCGCCGGGGACCGGATTCTGATAACCGATTATCAGGGTAACACCACCGAGGGCGTGGTGGGCCGGTTGAAGATCGAGAAACGGCCGCTGATGCTGGTCAAGGCCGTGGTGGACGGTAATCCGGTAGCCACCATCGTTCAAAACGCGGAAACGATCCGGCTGACCGCTCCGGACGGAAAACCGGTGTCGGTTGTGGCCTTGTCCCCCGGAGACGGCGTGCTGGTATCGATGGAAGCGGGTGGCCGGCATTTCGGCCACCGGATCGAGGAAACCATAACTGAAAAGTAAATCCTGAAAAGCGGCCGTGAATTTGCCCTCTGGCGCCGATAACAGGGATGATTCGGGACGGGAGCAACCATGGACAAGAACAAAACGGATGAATGCCGGGAACGGATTGAAGACCTCCGCCGCGATATTGACGCTATTGATACCGGTATCCTTGACCTGTTGAACAAACGGATGGCGCTGGCCGGTCGGATCGGCCGTTACAAGGCTGAAGCCGGTGTGACGATTGTGGACAAGGCCCGCGAGAGAGACATGCTGCGGACGCTGGTATCCCGTAACACCGGCCCCCTCGATGACGACAGACTTAAAATAATTTTTACCGAGATTATTGCCGCTTCCAGGCAAGTCCAGGAACCCCGGGTAATATCATATCTCGGTCCGGAGGCGACTTTTACGCATATCGCCGCCATGGATTATTTCGGGATGTCCGATAGCCTGATCCCCCAGCCGAGTATAAAGGACGTTTTTGACGAGGTGGAAAAAAAGGCCAGTCAATACGGCGTCGTGCCGGTAGAAAATTCCATCGAGGGAGCCGTTAATCATACGCTTGATCTGTTTCAGGAAGCCGATCTTAAAATATGCGCGGAAATATATCTTGTTATTTCTCATGACCTCCTGTCTCTTTCAGGGGAACCGGAGAAAATCAGAAAGATTTATTCTCATCCGCAGACCTTCGCGCAATGCCGGCGGTGGCTTAACAAGCACCTGCCGGAAGCGGAGCTGGTGGAGTGCAGCAGCAACGCCCAGGCCGCGAAAATGGCCCTGGCCTCGGACGAGACCGCGGCGATTGCCGGACGGGAAGCGGGCAGAATATACGGCTTGAAGGTAGCGGCGCCAAGGATTCAGGATGTCGCCCGCAACACCACCCGTTTTCTGGTCATCGGCAATGACCGGCCGACCGTTACCGGCAACGACAAGACTTCCATCATGTTTGTTACGGCGCATGTTCCGGGCGCCCTGTTTCAGGCCCTGGGTCCGATTGCCGAGGCGGGAATCAACATGCTCAAACTTGAATCCCGGCCGGCTAAATATGAAAACTGGAGTTATGTGTTTTTTGTCGATCTTTTAGGCCATGCCGAGGACGAAATGGTCAGGGGGACACTGGCGCGCATGAATGACAGATGCCGGTTTTTAAAAGTGCTGGGCTCTTATCCCATGGCGGCGCAATAAAGGGATGATATTTAATGATTATTGATGCGACGTCTCGCATATACTGTGTCCTGGGGAATCCGGTGGCTCACAGCATGGGGCCGGCGATGCACAACGCCGCTTTTGCCGCCGCCGGCGTCAATGGGGTCTATGTCGCTTTCTGCGTCTCGGATATCGCGGCCGCCGTGAAAGGAATGCGCGCCTTGGATATCGGCGGCGCCAGTGTCACCATTCCTCATAAGGTGAACATCATGGATCATCTGGACACGGTAGACGAGGATGCCCGGCGTATCGGCGCCGTTAATACGATTGTCAACCGCGAAGGGCGCCTGACCGGCCACAATTCGGACTGGCGGGGCGCCACGCGGGCGCTGCTGGAGAAGACTTCGATTGATGGCAGGACGGTCATGATTATCGGCGCCGGAGGGGCGGCCAGGGCGGTCGCTTACGGCATCGTCCGTGAGGGCGGGAGGCCGGTGATCGCCAGCCGCACGGTCGAGAAGGCGAAAGCACTGGCCGGTGATCTGGGGGGCGACGCCCTTTCGCTGTCGGACGGGGCATCATGCGACTGGGATATCCTGATCAACACGACGCCGGTGGGCATGGCTCCGGGCATTGACTTTTCGCCGGTGCCCGTTGAATGGCTGAAACCGCGACGGGTGGTCATGGATATCGTGTATAATCCCCTGAAAACCAGGCTGTTGAGAGAGGCCGGTGAAAGGGGATGCGAAACGATCGATGGGCTGGCCATGTTTGTTTATCAGGGCGCTTATCAGTTTGAAACATGGACCGGTCAGACGGCGCCGGTTGGCGTGATGCGGCAGACGGTGGCGGCGGCTTTGAAGAAATCAAAGCGGGACGGAATGTGATGATCGAAATTAAAACACGAAAAATAAAAAATGGCGCGGTGACGGTACCGGGCTCGAAGAGCTATACTCACAGGACCCTTATCGCCGCGGCCCTTTCCGACGGCGTTTGTGAGCTGGAAAACTGCCTGGAGAGTGAAGATACGAGGCTGACCCGCCAGGCTCTATCTCAGATGGGCGTTCACCTGGAGAAGAAGAACGGTACGACGGTTGTAAACGGCACCGGCGGTCGACTGGCGCCCTGCGGTGATCCCATATTTCTCGGGAACTCGGGAACATCCATGCGTCTTCTGACGGCCGTGGCGGCTCTGGGACAAGGTCCCTACCTGTTGACCGGCTCTGAAAGAATGAAACAGCGCCCTATCGGTGATCTGCTGGATGGTTTGAACCGGATCGGCGTTTCCGCCCGCAGCCTGGAAAACAACGGTTGCCCTCCGTTGACCATAGACGGCAAGGGGTTAAAAGGCGGTCATATGAAGTTAAAGTGCGGCCTCAGCAGCCAGTTTTTATCCGCGCTTTTATTGATTTCTCCCTATATCAAGGAAGGTCTGGATATCGCCGTGGTGGAAGGACCGGTTTCCCGGCCTTATATTGATTTAACGGTGAGTATCATGGAAATTTTCGGCGTGCGGGTGGATCGCGATAAGTACGCCCGTTTTCGTGTTGCCGGCGGTCAGTGTTATCTTAACGGCGAATATACCGTGGAGGCCGATGCCTCTCAGGCCGGTTATTTCTGGGCCGCCGCCGCCGTTACCGGAGCCACGGTCAAGGTTATCGGCGTGTCTTCGTCTTCCCGGCAGGGTGATATCCGTTTTCTGGAAGTGCTGGAAGCCATGGGCTGCCGGGTTTCGCATGAGGCGGACGGTATTGCCGTTAGCGGTGGAAAACTTGTCTCCGTAGAAGTGGACATGTCCGACATGCCGGACATGGTGCCGACGCTGGCGGTGGTCGCGGCTTTTGCCAGAGGCACCACGGTCATCAGGAACGTGGCGCATTTGAAAGCCAAGGAAAGCGATCGCCTGGCCGTGGTGGCCAAGGGGCTGACCCGCATGGGAATAATCGCCATGAATGATAATACGGGGCTGACGATTATCGGCGGACGGCCGTCGGGCGCGCGCATCGATCCACACAATGATCACCGGATCGCCATGAGCTTTGCCGTGGCCGGCCTGATCACGCCCGGTGTGGTCATTGACGATGAAGCCTGCGTGGAAAAGTCGTTTCCCAATTTTTGGCAGGTGTTTGAATCTCTGTATGAACAGTAAAATCGCGTCGAATATATTTTTGATCGGTTATCGCTGTACCGGCAAGACCAGCGTGGGGAGGCGTCTGGCGGTTCTGACCGGAAGGGTTTTCGTGGACACGGATGACAGATTAACCGTTCAATACGGCGGCACCATCGCCGGTTTCGTGGCCGATCACGGCTGGGAAGAATTCCGCAGAATGGAGTCGGTCGTGCTGAAAGCGGTATCCGGGGAGGAGAATCGCGTTGTCGCCACCGGCGGCGGTATTGTTCTGGCGCCGGAAAACGTGGCGGTGATTAAAGACCGTGGTCTGGTGATCTGGCTGATGGCATCGCCGGAGGTCATCGCAAACCGCATGGCCTCTGATCCGGAATCAATAAATTCTCGTCCGGGGCTGACCGCCTTTTCCAGGCTGGAGGAGATCGAAAAGACACTGGCGGAAAGAACGCCGCTTTACAGAAAGGCCATGGATTTTTCAATTGACACCGACGGGATGGCGGTGGAAGATGTCTGCCGGCGCGTCATCGAGATAACCGGCGAGAAAGGATGAATCATGTCCGGAAACACATGGGGAAAGCTGTTTCGGATCACCACCTGGGGAGAATCTCATGGCCGGGGAATCGGCGTGGTGATAGACGGCTGTCCTCCGGGAATACCGCTTGATGAAGGCATTGTGCAGGCCATGCTGGACCGCCGTAAACCGGGTGGATCCGACGTCAGCACCAAACGCCGGGAACAGGATCAGGCCATGATCATGTCCGGCGTGTTTGAGGGCGTTACTACGGGCACTCCGATCATGATCATGGCCGAAAACAAGGACGTCGACTCTTCGGCCTATGTCCCTTTTTCCGACCTTTACCGGCCCGGGCATGGCGATTTTACTTATGCCGCCAAGTACGGCGTCCGGGACTGGCGGGGCGGGGGTCGGGCATCGGCCAGGGAGACTTGGGCCAGGGTGGCCGGCGGAGCCGTGGCCGGGGCGGTTTTAGAAAAAGCGGAAATTAAGGTTTCTGCTTATACGCAGGAACTCGGCGGTATCGCGGCGGAAACGATTGACCTGGAGGAAGTCGAAAGGAACGGTTTCCGCTGTCCCGATGCCCGGGCGGCCCGGAAGATGGAAAAACGCGTGGCCGAAGTCGGGGCGCAGGGGGATTCTCTAGGCGGCATCGTGGTGGTAACGGCGACGGGCGTGCCTGCCGGTCTGGGTGAACCCGTGTTTGACAAGCTGGACGCCGATATCGCCAAGGCACTGATGAGCATCGGCGCCGTCAAGGGCGTGGAGATCGGTTCCGGGTTCGCGTCCGCCGCGTGTCTGGGGTCGGAAAACAATGACGAGATCAAGCCGGAGGGCTTTGTGACGAACCATGCCGGCGGGATTCTGGCCGGCATTTCCAACGGGGATGATATTATTGCGCGGGTGGCGGTGAAGCCCATCTCTTCCATTGCCAGGGAACAGCGGACCATTGACAAAAACGGCAAGCCCGCCGTTATTTCAGTAAAAGGCCGGCATGATATTTCGGCTATTCCACGGATCAACGTTGTCTGCGAGGCCATGCTTTGCCTGGTTCTGGTGGATCATCTTTTAAGACAGAAAGCGATTCAATGAGCGGTTTGACTATTGGTATTATCGGCGGCACCGGCGGCATGGGCCGCTGGTTCGAGAAATTTTTTACGGATAACGGCTATCGGGTGCTGATCGCGGGCAGAAAGACGGAACTGACGTATCATGATCTGGCCGGGAAGTGCCGGGTAGTGGTGCTCAGTACCCCGCTTCAGCCGGCTCTTGAAATTATTGAGTCAATCGGTCCGGCCCTGGGGCCGGATCAACTCTTGGTCGATTTATGCTCGCAGAAGGAAATGATCCTGGAAAGGATGACCGCCGCCACCACGGCGGACGTCATCGGCACGCATCCCCTGTTCGGGCCCGACACCCCTTCCGTTTACGGCCAGAATGTTATTGTCTGCCCGGTCCGGGATAAAGGCGGCTGGTTCTCATGGCTGGAGTCTCTGTTTTCCGCCAAGGGCGGTGTCGTCACCCGCATGGATCCCGCGGAGCACGATAGAAATATGGCCCTGACTCAGAGCCTGATGCATTTTCTGACCCTCTCCCTGGCCCGCCTGCTTCAGCGTCTTGACTTGACGACGGAGGATGCCTTGCGGTTTGCCACGCCCATTTTCCGGATTAATATTGATCTGGTCGGCCGCCTTTTTGCCCAGGATATCAATCTGTACCAGGGCCTGGTCAGCGGGAACCCCTACGCTCCCGACATATTGGAAAAGTTTTTTACGGCCATGGAAGAGTGCCGGGCGGCTCTCTTTTCCGGGAAGGAGAAGAAGGCTCTGGATTTTATGGAATCGATTCGCGCTTTTTTGAGGGAAGAGTTCTGCCGCCAGGCACTGAAGGAAACCTCGCGGGCGCTGGAAACGATGTACCAGCAAGAAAAAGACACGGATTAGTTTTTACCGCTACTTTAACTGCCTCTTGTCTCTACGGGAAGAGAAATCCGTCAGTGGCCGCAGGGGCGGTTTGGCGACTTTTCTTTCCGATTCCTTTTCGTCTCTCATCTGCATTCCTGTCATTAAAATATTCATCAGCGGCTGTTTAATTACCTTTTCTCTTTTGCGGCAGATGCCTTCCACCTCGACGATTATTTTATCCCAGGTCAGCATTTCCAGGGCGGCTTTCAAGCCCGTAAACTGGCCGGTGGCCGCATTTATGAGGGTTCCTTCCCGAAAGTAGATATTGCCGGTCTTCTCCCCGGATTTGATTTTGATGGTGCACGATTTTTTCTCCATTTCCATCAACTGCAGAAAGGAGGAGAGGCTGATGCCGGATATCTGCCCTTCGGCGCCGGCATTTAACTGTTCAAAGACGGCGTCCGTGAGAATGTCCATGTTGAGGGGCTTTTCAAAATATTTAAAAGCACCCAGGGCCATTGCTTTTTTTTCGATTTCTTCCGAGCCGAAAGCGGTCATGATGAAAAGCGGCGTGCCCGGATAATTTTTATCGATATATTCCAGCAGCTGAAAACCGTCCATGACGGGCATTTCCAGGTCGCTGATGATCAGATCGATGGTATGCTCGGTCATCAGATAGGCGGCTTCCTCGCCGTTTTGCGCGGTCATAATTTCAAAATCCTGGGCGTAAGGTTTCATGACCCGTGACAATAACCCGCGGGAAACAGCGTCGTCATCGACGATGAGAACTTTTTTCACCTGCCAGAATACCTTATTATTAGGGCGTGAACATTTTTTTCCGGGTAAATTAAATTATATATAAATGAATCAGAGAGCGGGTGTCAAGGGATAAGCTTTTAGAATATAGACAGTTAAGAGGAATCGGTAAAAGTCGTCTCAACAACGCCGACGGGCCGAGGGCTCATGGGCGGCCTTTTCAGGACGTCTGTTATTCTATCGGCGATCGGTTGTCAGTGTTCGAAAATAGTCCGTGTCTCTTATGGCTGCCAGCGATTCGTCGGCGCGGATGTAACCAATGTCGCTAAACCCTTTTCCCACCGCGGTCCTTAAGTTTATTATTGCTTTTTCTTTTTGATTGCTCTGGGCGTAAACGCTGGCCAGTCTGTAAAAAAAATCGGGATTGTCCGGACAAAGCAATACCAGCTTTTCCAGAATTTGAGCCGCCCGCTCATAACGGTTTATTGTTTTGTACATGACGGACAGGACGTCCAGATATTTTTTATTCTCGGGACTCAGCGATAGCGCCTGTTCGTAAAGATCAACGGCCAGATGCAGCATGCCGGCGCTTCGGCAGGTCGTCGCTAAACGGCAGATCATTTCCGGGTCATCCGGATGTTTCAGCCTGG
>CAYSMV010000295.1:0-6479 GCA_964432245.1 uncultured Desulfobacterales bacterium | reverse complement strand
CGGAACAACTGGCCGCTTCCGTCGACGCCGTCATTGTGGTCGGCGGAAAAAACAGCGGCAACACCCAGCGGCTGGCGCAGATATCGAAAAAAAGCGGGAAACCGGTCTTTCACGTGGAAACCAGCGACGACATCAATTTTAACGCCCTGTCAGACGCGAAACATATCGGCATAACGGCGGGGGCGTATACGCCGAACTGGATCACCAAAAAAATTTACCGGGAACTCAAAGCCGCGCACTATAAATCCAAGGGCCGCCTTGCCAGACAGATCTTTCTGTTTCAACGCCTGCTGCTGCTGACCAATTTCTACTTGGCGGTCGGCGCCGGGCTTCTCTGTTATTGCGCGTCACAACTCCGTTACGCCGAGCCGTCCATGCCACATATTGTCATCGCCCTGTTGTATGTTTTTTCCATGCATACCTTAAACCGGTTGACCGGCACAGAAGAAGACCGCTATAACGATCCCAACCGCGCCGTTTTTTATGAAAACAACATGTTCGCCATGGCGGGCATGGCCGTCACGGCCGGCGGGATCGGGCTGCTGGTGGCGTTTATCCTCGGCCTTTTTCCCTTCCTTATCCTGCTGGTCATGAGCCTGCTGGGCCTGTCTTATAATCTTTACCTGGTGCCGGAACGTTTTTCCTGTTTAAACGTCCGGCGCATCAAAGACATTCCCGGCTCCAAAACGATTCTTATTTCCGTGGCCTGGGGTGTCGTGGTCTGCGCCTTTCCCGCGGCTGCGTCCGGATCCCTTGACCTGTCGGCGGCGCTGACGACACTCTGGTTTACGGGAATCGTGTTTGTCAGATCCGCCTTTTTCGACATTATCGATATGCAGGGCGACCGAATCGCCGGCAAGAAAACCATCGCGATCCGGCTGGGCGCGGACAGGGTTCTTCGTTTTTTAAAATATGTTCTGGCCGCCCTCTTTCTTCTTTTACTGGCCGCCACTGTTTTCAAAATCGTTTCCAGCCTGGGATACGCCCTGCTGATTCTGCCGGTAACCGGATTTCTCCTGCTTTCCGCCTACAAAGAACGATTCCTGCCAAGCAGCGGCCTGCTCGAATTTCTCGTGGAAAGCCAGTTTGTCCTGGCCGGCGTCATCTGCCTGCTCTGGTCGGCGCTGGCCTGAAACAAAGCCCGAATCAGACTTGTTTCTTATCTGAATTTTTGGACGACCATTTGCTGGAAAAGGCCGGTTCTTTCCCGCGCAACAACCTGGCGATATTGTCCTTGTGCCGCAGAATCACAAACAGGCTGATCACGCAGGATCCGGCCAGGATATAACCGTCGGCGGAAACAAACCAGACACCCGGCGGCAGGGACAGGGCGGCGGCAATGGAACCGGCGGACACCCGCCGGGGGAGGACGACGACCGCCAAAAACAAGAGCACGGCCGCCAGGCAGGCCATGGGCGCCAGAACCAGAAAACAGCCGCAGGCGGTGGCCACTCCCTTGCCGCCCCCACTGAAACGAAAATAAACCGGATATAAATGGCCCCCGACCGCGGCCAGAGCGGCCACGACCATGGCGACCTCCGGTGAGCCCGGACCAAAGCGGCCGGCCAGATACACGGGACCGCCCCCTTTCAGCAGATCAAGAGCCAGGGTCAGAAGCCCCAGCCAAATCCCGGCAACGCGGGCCACGTTAGTGGCGCCGATATTGCCGCTGCCTTGTTTCCGAATGTCCCGGCCGGCAAAAGCGCTTGCCAGAAGCACACCGAACGGAATGGATCCAGCCAGATAAGACGCGATAATAATAATGGCATAGCCGATCAAATCCGTATTTTCCATGATTTCACCGAAGCGAAGATTTCGCTTGAACCCTTTTTTTAAAAACCGTATGGTCTTTATTATCAAACCCCGAGGCAGAGAACAAGCTTGTCATGACAAAACCGGTCATTATCCCCATCAGCGACGAAATCGATCTGCACGCCTTCCGGCCGGACGAGGTCGAAGATCTGCTGGAAGAATATTTCCGGGAATGCGTGAAAAAACGGATTTTCCTGGTCCGCGTGATCCACGGCAAAGGAACCGGCACGCTGAAAAAAAAAGTTCAATCGGCATTAAAAAGAAACCCGCTGGTGGCGAGCTTCCGCGACGCCGGGCCGGGTGCCGGCGGCTGGGGAGCCTCCCTGGTCGAACTACAGGAACTACAGGGGACGTCCTTAACCTATTAACTTATTTCCGCCCGTAAACAGCCTTTTTCCAAGATCCCGGCTTCAAACTGCAGAGTCCTTTGCGCGCCGTGTCTTCGCGCTTTACTTTCGCTCAGCAGGCTGCCTGACCGCCACGATAAAATAACGAACAGACTTACCAAAAAAAAAGACTGGCCGCGGTTCCCGCGTCAAAACGGCGGATAAAAAAAATCCGGCGGGTGAACACCCGCCGGATTTTACCTCAGGATAACATCGAATAACGATCAGGATATTTTTTCAACCAGCAAAGCCCCGCCGTTGCCGAAAGCGCCGCATAAAGAAGCCAGGCCGTATTTTTCGTTCGGGTAATCCGTCTTCAATATATTCAACAGCGTAATCACGATCCGCGCGCCCGATTCTCCCAGCGGATGCCCGAGGGCAATGGCGCCGCCCCAGACATTCACTCTTTCAAACGGAGCATTTTCTTTGTCTAGTTTAAGCTCTCTGATGCAGGCCAGAGACTGGCTGGCAAAGGCCTCGTTCAGTTCGATGGGGCCGATGTCTTTAGGCGTCAGACCGGTTCTGGCAAACAGTTTCTTTACGGAAGGAACCGGGGCCATGCCCATCATGGTGGGGTCAAACCCGCCCAAGACGCCGTAGCTGTATTTATAGGAATAAGAACAACCCAGCTCATCCGCTTTTTTCCGGCTCATCAACAGCATGCAGCAGGCGCCCTGGGTTAATGGAGATGAAGTTGCCGCGGTAACGTTGCCGTCGGGTTTGAACGGGGACTTCATGGTCTTCATCTTTTCCGGATCGATCTTGTCGCGAATCCATTGATCCTTGTCCACCAGAAACTCTTTGCCGGCATCGTCAAGGCCCAGAACAGGAACGATCTCGTTCTTGAACTTGCCGGCATCACGGGCGGCGGCGGCTTTTTTGTTCGACCAGACCGCCATGTTGTCCATGTCCTCGCGGGATATGTTGTATTGCTCGGCTACTTTTTCGGCGGTGGCGCCCATGGGAAAATCCAGCAGGTTATAGCGATTGAACAGTCTCGGAGGAAAATCCATGTTAGCGCCCATCTTTATTTTTTCCATATCCTCGACGCCGGCGGAAATCATTATATCGGCTTCACCGGTCATGATCGCCCTGGCCGCATGCATGGTCGCCGCCATGCCGGAGGGACACTGATTGGTAACGGTATTGCTGGGAACGCTCTCCGGATAACCGCCGGCCAGCCATCCCAACCGGCCGATATCGTTCTGCATGCCGGAAATGTTGGCGCAGCCGACGAAAACGGCATCCACGTCCTCCGGTTTTACCTGCTTGTTCCTGGCAAACAGCGCATCATAGGTCGCCGTCAGCAATTCGTCCGGCCGAATTTGTCTAAACCAGCCTTTTTCCGCATGGGCCCTGCCATTGGGTGTCCTGATACCATCAACAAATACACATTCTTCCATAACAACTCCTCTCTTCAGATAAATTCACTGTCTTATTGTTTTTTCAACCCATCCTTAAACGCTTCTTTGGCCATTGCCCTGATTCTTTTTTTGTCCATTTTCTGCACTTCGGTCAAGGGCAATGTATCCACTATCTGTACCGCCTTGGGAACCGCGTACTTGGCGACCTGCTCTTTTAAGAAACTGATAATATCCTCCGGCTTCAGCGTATCCTTATAGGCCGCCTTGGGCTGAACATAGGCCACCACCCTTTCACTTCCTTCCCGTTCTGGGTCCGGAACACCGACCGCGGCCCCCATCTCCACCATGGGATGAGAGCATAGAATATCGTCAATCTCTCGTGTATAGACCTTGTATCCGGAAACATTGACCATATCCTTGGTCCGATCGACAATATAAAAATAGCCGTCCTTGTCCACCGTAACTACGTCCCCGGTATGAATAAAGCCATTTTCGTCCACACCGCTTCCCGGCTCCGGCCAGTAGCCAAGCATGCGCTGCGGCCCGCTCAGGCACATCTCCCCTTTTCTACCGGCTTTGATGTCATCAACGGAAAGCATCTTTCCGGAATCCACGTCAATCAATACAACTTCCGTATCCGGAAAAGGAATGCCGACCGCACCTCTTTTTTCGCTGGAGGATTTTTTCTTCTTTTTTTTGTTCCCGGTGCTTTTTACTTTAAAAGAAATGAATTTTCCGGCCATCACGCCGATATTTTTACTGCCGACCAAACGTAACCCGCAGTTAACGATCGGCGCCATACCGGGGAAACTCAAAACGGCGCTGTTTATCTTTTGCGGCACGCGTCCTCCGGCCAGCCTTAAAAGAAACGAAGTGTTCAGGTGGGTGTTGGGTGACATTTCAGACAAACCATAGCCCTCCATGATCGCCCCGCTGGACTTTTTCTCAAATTCCGCCTGGGTGCTGGGAGGCAGGGGAGCGGAGCCAGAAATGCCGATCATGCCGATACCGTCCAGTTCTTCCTGGGCGATCTTCAAAAACTGCGTGGGTACGCCCATCTGCATGAGCGGTCGGTATTTTTTGATCATCTCCACCATTTCTTTGGTGTCCCGGGCATCCGGAATCAAAATCTGGTCGGCACCCAGAATCGTCAGCACATGCATGATCATGTGCCCGTAAGAATGAAACATGGGCAGACCGACAAGCACCGAAACAGCCCCTTTGATGGCCCTGCTGGCAGCGCCCTGAGCCCAGCTTGACTGAATCGCGTTGGCGTAAATGTTCCGATGCGTCAGCATGCAGCCTTTGGGAAGACCAGTCGTTCCGCCGGTAAAAAGGAGCAACTCCAGATCCTTTTCCACGTCAATAGAGCCATTCAACGGCTTGGCTTCGGTCGCGGCGATCAGGTCGGTCATCCAGAAGGCATTGGGAATATCGAGCTTTTCATGGCTTGCCGGAGGCGTCAAGGAATAATCATCCAGGCAGGTCACAATAAGATATTCGATCTTTGCTTTCTGCATGACCGCTTTGGCCACGTCAAGATACTCATCCAGACAGATCAATCCCCTTGGCGTTCCCTTGGAAAATTTATGCTCCAGGTTGGCCGGCGGCTCAAGATGGCTGCTGGGAATCTGCACCAGACCAGCCTTGGCGATGGCGTAATCGGCGATCACAAATTGAATGGAAGTCGGCAGTATCGTCGCTACCCTGTCTCCCTTTTTCAATCCTTTGGCTGCCAGGGCGGTAGCCAGACGATCCGCGTGTTCCTTTACCTCCGGATAGGTCATCTTGAAATTGTTCTGGATGACTCCCGTGTTTTTGTATTCACGGGCGGCTTCATCCAGAATAGCGCCGACCGGTTTGTCAGGATAAGGGGCCAGAGTTTCGGGAATACCGAAGATTTTGTACTCTTTAAACCACGGCATTTTTGCGGTCAAATCACGCTCCTTCTGTTGACAGGTTCATAAATTCGTTTGTTTATTGCCATATGGGATGAACAAAAAAACCGCTTAAACTCAATAAGGGCCTACGTAAACAACGGCTGGGTCTGCATGGCGAAGGCCATATCGCCTTCGATCTGCATACCGCCGGACATAAAAAGATTAACCGGATTGGTCTCCTTTTTGACCAGCGCGATGGAATCCGATGTTTTCATCTTAAACGTCGCGGCAGGTGTCTCGGCACCGTTGAACACCGTCGAAATCGTAACAACACTGCCGTCAGTATTGGAAAGCAGCGCCACCATTTTCCCCTTCAGGATCTGCAGCGCCTGATATTTTTTCTTGTTCAGGTCGCTCTGAATCCCAAGCAGCATGTCCAAGCTATTGGTTTCCATCATTTTCTTCAGATCTTCTTCAGAAATACCGATGGTTACCATGGGATTGTCAAGATTCCCCTCTTTAACGTCAAAATCTGTTCCGTTTTTAACCACGTAGCTGTACTTATTACCGGAAACGTCAACCACCATCGAAAACTCCGTGCCTGCGAGATCCGCGGCGGCACCGCTTTCCGCGATCATTTTTTTGGCCATGTTGGGCGAAAAATCCAGCAGCAAATCTTTTATGCTAAGGTCTTTGGGAATGTCCATGGTATCGTACCTCCTCTTCAAAATTCTCTAAAATATTAGGTTATATTCATCCCATATGGTATCTGTCAACAGAAAGTTAAACTGAAAATAACCGCTCTTTTGCTCATCAGGCAAAGCACATTGTTGGTTTGCCCCTTTTATTTACTGTTTATGGCACCACCTCCCATCTCTTACCGCCGTCAACTTCAGCACTGAACATTCTTCAACGAACATCGCGAAAAAGTGTATCGTTGATCTCGGTGTTTTCTTTATCTTACAAAATTGCAAAAAAATTTTTATGATTTGACTTTTCGGCCTGAATCATATAATTTTATAAAACTGACATGTCAG
>CAYSMV010000294.1:0-3985 GCA_964432245.1 uncultured Desulfobacterales bacterium | reverse complement strand
TCGGTATTCTTATGGCGGGGTATGTTTTTCTTGACTACTTTGACTTGCAGCGGAAGGCCGCCAGGGCCAGAGAGTTGTCTGAAACGATTGCAGCTCAGCAGAGTTCTCTGGGAGAGCAGCGGCAACAGATAAAAGAATTGGCCGGCCGGATCAACACCATGAAATCGCAACTGCTCGAATTGCATGAATTTGAAAAGAAAATTCGCATTATAGCCAATATTGAAAACCAGTCGGAAACTCCCGGCCTGTTCGGGATGGGCGGGGCGCCTTTGGAAATTATGGAGACGCCGGCCGGTCTTGAAGAACGTCGGAACGAACTGTTGCGGGAGATGCACAGCCATTTGAATTTGTTAGAGACGGCCTTCGGTGCTCAGGAGGACGGTTTTTCCGATTTGTTGAGTTATCTTGAGGATAAACGCCGGCTGCTGGCTTCAACCCCGGCTATTAGACCTCTTAACGGAGGATGGATAACATCTCGATTTGAATTTCGCAAATCACCTTTTACCGGCCGGCGGGAATTCCATCATGGGCTTGATATAGCGGCCAGTATTGATACGCCTGTCATCGCTTCGGCTGATGGGAAAGTGATTTACAGCGGCGTCAAGGGGGGCTTGGGTAGAACCATTATCATTGATCACGGCCGTGGCATTGTAACCCGTTACGGCCATTTGCATAAGTGCGTAAAGAAAAAAGGCGATTTAGTCAAACGAGAGGATGTTATCGGCACGGTTGGCAATACCGGCCAGTCCACCGGCCCGCATCTTCATTATGAAGTACGGGTGAATGGCGTGCCGGTTAATCCGGAAAAATACATTTTGAATTGACCCCCCTCCCTGCGATCCGCTTTTATTTGTTTTGAATGAAACGATTTCCAAAGTCGATAAGTTCGTAAAAATTTCGCCTTTCGGGCTTTTTGGGAATGCTTGCCCGATAATTGATGCGGAAAGGGCGTTATTATACATTCGGTTTGAAACCAAAAGAGAACAGCAATGACGTTTCTGGAATGGTTGGAAAGGTTTTTCACTGATTTTTTCAGCAGACTCGGTGGCCTGCTGGTTTCAATTTTCGGAAGCCAGAACGAACGGGAGTTGAAAAAGATCGCTCCCGTCGTTGCCGCGATCAATGATCTGGAACCGACCATGAAAGCCATGACTGACGAAGAGATCAGAGGCCAGACTGATCTGTTAAAAAAACGATTTCAGGACGGGGAAACGCTGGACGATCTGCTGCCGGAAGCGTTTGCCGCCGTCAGAGAGGCTTCCGTGAGGACACTGGGCATGCGTCATTTTGATGTCCAGCTGATCGGCGGGATTGTGCTGCATCAGGGAAAAATCGCGGAGATGAAAACCGGCGAGGGGAAAACACTGGCCGCCACGCTTCCTGTTTACTTGAACGCGATTTCCGGCCGTGGCGTTCATGTGATTACCGTTAACGATTATCTGGCCGCCCGTGACGCCGAGTGGATGGGAGCCATTTATAAATTTCTGGGGATGTCGGTAGGCGTGATTACGCATGATATGGATGATGATGACCGTATCGCCGCCTATCAGGCGGATATTACTTATGGGACCAACAATGAATTCGGGTTTGATTATCTCCGGGATAACATGAAGTTTTACAGGGCGTCTCTGGTTCAGAAAGAGTTGAATTTTGCTATTGTGGATGAGGTGGACAGCATTCTGATCGACGAAGCCAGGACACCGTTGATTATTTCAGGCCCTGCGGAAAAATCGACAAATCTTTATTATCAGGCCAACAACATTATCCCCGGCCTGAAGGAAGAGGAAGATTACACTGTTGATGAAAAGGCCAGGAGCGTCACGCTGACCGAAAGCGGAATAGCCAGAGCTGAACGCGCTTTTGGCGTGGAGAATCTGTATGGCCCTGAGAATGTTGAGCTGCTGCATCATGTCAACCAGGCTCTGAAGGCTCATAAGCTTTTTAAATGCGACGTGGATTACATTGTCACGGATGATCATCAGGTGGTTATCGTGGACGAGTTCACCGGGCGTCTGATGCCGGGCCGCCGGTTCAGCGAGGGGTTGCATCAGGCACTGGAGGCCAAGGAGAACGTTAAAATCGAAAACGAGAATCAGACGCTGGCTACGATTACTTTTCAGAATTATTTCCGGATGTATGACAAACTGGCCGGTATGACCGGCACGGCCGATACCGAAGCCGAAGAGTTCAAAAAAATTTACAACCTGGATGTGATGGTAATTCCGACCAACAAGCCCATGATACGGATTGATTATCCGGACGTGATCTACAGGACAAAAAAGGAGAAGTATGAAGCCGTTATCGGAGAGATCATAGCGCTGCACGAAAAAGGTCAGCCGGTGCTGGTGGGTACGGTTTCCATTGATGTTTCCGAACAGATCAGCAGGCAGTTAAAGAATAAAGGAGTCCGGCATAACGTTCTGAACGCCAAGCGTCACCGCCAGGAAGCTGAAATTATCGCTAATGCCGGTCAGAAGGGAGCGGTGACGATCTCCACCAATATGGCCGGTCGGGGAACCGATATCGTCTTGGGAGAGGGCGTAGTGGATCTGGGCGGATTGCATATTCTCGGCACGGAGCGGCATGAGAGCCGGCGCATCGACAACCAGCTGCGGGGCCGTTCGGGCCGGCAGGGCGATCCGGGCAGTTCCCGTTTTTATCTGGCGTTGGAGGACGACCTGTTAAGGATTTTCGGCGGTGAGCGCATGGGCAGAATCATGAGCACGCTGGGGATGCAGGAAGGAGAGCCGATAACCCACGGCATGATCAGCCGGGCGATTGAAAACGCCCAGAAAAAGGTGGAGGCTCATAATTTTGACATCCGGAAGCACCTTCTTGAGTATGATGATGTCATGAACGAACAGAGAGAGGTGGTTTACAGCCAGCGACGAAAGGCGCTCTTCGGAGAGGACCTGAAGGATTTTATCCTTTCCATGATTAATGATAAGGCCTGTGAAATCGCGGAGAGATACGCGGACAGAAAGACTTCGCCTGAAGAATGGGATCTGTCGGGATTGTCGGAGGCGGTGTCCAAACAGTTCAATTTCCGCCTGGAGATAGACGATAACCGCCTGGAGGGCCTTGATGCCGACGGCCTGACCGGTTGGATATACGAAGAATGCTTGGCCCGTTATGAAGAAAAGGAAAAACAGATCGGCGTCGACGAGCTGAGAAAGCTGGAGCAGATATTACTTTTGCAGACGGTCGATGCTTTGTGGAAAGATCATCTGCTTTCCATGGACCACTTAAAGGAAGGGATCGGATTGCGGGGCTACGCCCAGCAGAATCCTCTGATTATTTACAAGAGAGAAGCATTCGAGATGTTTTCCGGCATGGTCGACCGGATCAAGGAAGAA
Source organism: uncultured Desulfobacterales bacterium (assembly GCA_964432245.1). GTDB lineage: Bacteria > Desulfobacterota > Desulfobacteria > Desulfobacterales > Desulfosudaceae > JBFMDX01. Next base: position 629 of record CAYSMV010000294.1, on the reverse strand, counting down.
ACTTTGATGATTCTCTTCAGGATCCGTATCGAAAGCAGTGAAAAAGTCGAGGAGATGATGCAGCCCAGGGAACAGAAATTTACGTTATCTCACGGTGATATGGATGAACGCAAGAAGGAGCCGGTGCGACGCAAGGAAGGGAAAAAAATAGGCCGCAACGATCCCTGTCCGTGCGGAAGCGGAAAGAAATATAAAAAATGCTGCGGTGCCTGACTCCTTCACAATCCGAAATAACCGGAGCGCAATCGTCCGGTGAAAGCCGGTTTTTTCCTGCTTGATTTTTCAATTATTGACCGATATACTATTTTATACTCACAAGATTACGACCAGGCAGACCGAGCTCACGGGTATTCTTGCAGCTGACGGTTGAAATCATGTTTAGAATTTTGCAGGGTATATTCATGAGTGAGCGTAATCCTGACATACAAACCGGAATTTCGCCAACAATCCGGCAGCGGGTAAGACCGCCATCATTGTACAAGGTTTTACTCCACAATGATGATTATACTACCATGGAATTTGTCGTTGAAGTGCTGCGACGTGTTTTTAAAAAATCATTTGAGGAAGCCACGATGATTATGCTGAACGTGCATCGCAGCGGTCTGGGTATATGTGGCGTTTTTACCTAT
>CAYSMV010000293.1:0-2644 GCA_964432245.1 uncultured Desulfobacterales bacterium | reverse complement strand
GACCGCACTGGGAAAATCCTCGCAGGAAAAATCCGCCGCCGGCATGGGGATACCCAACTTCCCGGCCTCGGTAAGAATCTCCGGAGCCAGCGATATCAGCGTCCGGCCTATTAAATAACGGGTCTCCTCGCCTTCTTTTTCAAAAGCCTCTTTGTTCGAAAGCCCGTAAAAAATAAGCCGGTTGGAAATGTGCTCCTGAATATAACCGGCGATACTCAAATGTCTGACGGCCGCCGACATCTCGCGGAATAAATACCAGTTCTTGTTGTTCTTGGCGCCCTGAAAATCAAGAAAATCCTCGACCAGGTGAGATGAAGCGATCAGCTTGGAATACAATTTCTTGGTAAAAAGCAGTTCCGGCTCCTGACAATCGGCCAGAAACCGGCAGCACTGAAGATAGTCATCCGAATATTGTTTCAGCTTTTCGGAAAAACTGATATCGCAAAATTTAGCCTTCACCGCTGCTCCGTCCTGATATGGCCATTAAAAAAAACGGCCGGAGCGGCCCATAAGCCGAATTCTGTTCCCCGTTCGGGTTACCCCGACGAAGCGGCGATCATTCATCTGGGGCTGCCGGTCGCCCGGCACCTCTTGCGATCTACCCGGAAGCTCGGACGGGCCGCCCTCAAACGCTTCCCTATTTGATCTTGCACCGGATGGGGTTTACCAAGCATCTCCGGTCACCCGGAGATCTGGTGCGCTCTTACCGCACCTTTTCACCCTTACCCGGGAGCGGTGGCCGTTGAGGCCCCCGGCTCCGGGCGGTATTTTTTCTGTGGCACTTTCCTTCACGTCACCGTGACTTCACGTTATGAAGCATCCTGCCCTGCGGTGTTCGGACTTTCCTCCGCAACAGCGTGTTGCGGCGATCGCCTGGGCCGCTCCGGCCGTATTTATTCTTCTTTCCTGCCGTTTACGTAAATAATCCTGTTACAAAACGGACAAAATCTCAATATATTTGTGGTATGCAGTTCATTATACATCTGGGCGGGAATGTTCATGAAGCACCCCTGACAAACATAATCCCGGACCGCGGCGACCGCTTTTCCGCCGGGAACCCTGTCCCGCACCTCCAGGTACTGACTCAATAACGGCCCGGGAGCGCTCTCGGCTATGGCGCGCCACTCTTCATTAAGCGCCGCCAGTTGTTGCGTTTCCTCCTGCCGTTGTTCTTCCAGATCCTTTTTTTCCTCCGCGAGTCTTGATTTTTCCGCCTCCCAATCCTTCCGCTCCCCGGCCAGACGCTTTTCCTGATCCTCCAGATCAAACAGAATCTTCAGCATCTCATCTTCCATTCTGGCGATCTGGCGCTTCAAATCCTCAATCTCCGTCAAAACCGCCTGATACTCCTTGTTGCTTTTAATCGACATCAGCTTCTGATCGCTTTTCCGGATGCCCTCCTGCTTCGCCTTGACTTCAGCCTCATAATCCCGGTATCTCTTTTTCTGCTCGTTCCACAATCTTTCCTTATCGCGGACATGTTCTTCCTCGTCGGCCAGCTTCCTGTCGATCAACGCGATCTTCTCCGGTATCCCGTTCAGAACGGATTGAATCTTGTTCTTGTTATCTTCGTTGGCCTGTAGACGGATTAACACTTCCATATCGCCTTTGGTTACTTCCAGCATAAAAAAGGCCTCCAATCTTTTCCCGGTTAAATCAATGTAAATGGATTTTCTTCCTGGCGATATCCCTGGATATCAACCTTCAGGCCGGCCTCGACGGCCAGCTCCCGCAGCCGTCCGACCAGCAGGTCCACCACCAGGCATTCGGTTTCAAAATGGCCGGCATCAATCAAACCACGGCCCGCGTCTCTGACGGCTATCCCGTTATGATGTTTAAACTCACCGCTGACAAAAACATCGGCGCCGGAAGCGAGAAAATCATCCATCAATCCGGACCCGCTGCCCGAGCAGACCGCCACCTTCTCCACGGACAGGTCCGGCTTCCCCGCCATCCGGACATGATTGACGCCGAACCGATCCTTGACAAAGCCGGCCAGCGCAACCAGGGACATGGGCTTTTCCAGCAGACCGACCCGGCCCATTCCCCGGTCTTTCCCGACGGATCCGGCCAGCGGAAAAACGTCGTAGGCCATGGTCTCATAGGGGTGCACGGCTCTGATCCGACCAATAACGTCATCCAGATCGTTTGCCGCCACGATCGTCTCGATCCTGATCTCATCCACCGCGGCGACTTCTCCGGCACTCCCGATAAACGGAGAAGCGCCTTCGGAAGGCTTGAACCGTCCCTTGCCACGGACCGTAAAGGAACAACAGGAATAGGCGCCGTATCTGCCGGCCCGGGTATCTTCCAGCGCCCGCAAGAGTACAGCTTCGTGCGTTTCCGGTACGAATACGGCCAGTTTAAAATACTCCGGCTTGCGAGGCGCGGCCAGCACCCGTATCTCTTTTAAACCCAGTTTTCCGGCGCAGAGATCATTCAACCCCCCGGCGGCGCTGTCAAGGCTGGTATGCGCGCTGAATATGGACAAACGGTTTTCAGCGGCCATTTTCAGCGCGCTGCCGGGCATGGATTCAAAATCAACGGTCTTCACGGCCGTAAACAATAGCGGGTGATGCGTAACCAGCAGGTCGACCCCGGCGGCGCAGGCCGCTGCGATAACGTCGAATGAAGGATCCAGCGC
>CAYSMV010000292.1:0-2236 GCA_964432245.1 uncultured Desulfobacterales bacterium | reverse complement strand
GGAATCGCCTTTATCGCGCCTGATCTGTGCGATGCCGCCAAAATCGGCGCCGGCCCCGTCGCCGGTCCCATGCGACATCTGATGTTCATGCTGACCTTTGTCGCCATCGGAATCATTACCGATTTTTCCAGGCTCAAGGGAGTCGGCCGGCCGGCGCTTTCCTTTGCCCTGGCCCAGTTTATCATCATTCCGCCGATCGCCCTGTTCATCGCTTATATTTTTCACAACAACATGACTTGTCCGGGGCTGCATTGATTGTTCATCCGGGAGCGACCGCGACAACGACGGAAATAATTTGAAAGAGATAAAAAACAGATAAACAAGAAAACGGGCCTTGTCCGCGGCTATTTCTCGATACCGATTCTGGCTGCCACACCCTTGTAAAAATAGTGTTTGACGGATTTCATTTCAGTGACCAGATCGGCCCGTTCTATGATCTCCGGGGGAGCCGACCGACCGGTAATGACAATTTCCACCTGATCCGGTTTATGGTCGATTATGTCGCACAGCATGGCAACCGGGAAAAGACCGCAGGCCACGGCGACATTCGCTTCTTCCGCGATCACCAGATCGAAATCGCCCCCGAAAACCGCTTCCTTCAACCTCGCCAGCCCTTTTGTCGCCGCCTCGATCTCCTCCGGGGACGGCTTGTCTTTTATAAACCGGCCGGTTCCGAATTGTTCGACGGTGATTGAATCGGAAAAATTCTTCAAGGCTTTTATTTCACTGAAATCGCCGGATTTCATAAACTGACCGATATAAACGCGCCATCCGGCCCCGGCAGCCCTGACGGACAACCCCAGGGCCGCGGTCGTCTTGCCCTTGCCGTCTCCCGTGTAAACCTGGACATATCCCTTCACTATCAAACACCCCCAACAATAAATTGAACCTTCCCGCTTCAGAGCGGATTTGAAAAAGCTTTTCGTGGTTGTATCAGAATATGATCGGGCGGACAATAATATTTACCGCCAACGCGCAAATTATATTGACATTTTCTTCAATCCATCTAAAAACTGGAAAAATCAACGGGGTGGCAAAAATTCTATTCAGTTGGAAAATAAGATGAAACCGGCTCAATTCCTGTTCCGGGTGATGATCATCATTGTCGGCGTCGGAACATTTAACATCCTGTGCATGGAACTGCTGATCGCTTTCATCATGGCGCCGACATTAAAAGAGTTTGTCACCGTGCTCATCAGTCCGTTGCCGGTGGCGATTCCTCTGCTGACCGGCCATATTCTCATTTCTTTCTTTCACCTTCGCCCGGTACTGCGGTTTCTGGCGGAGGTAGCCGAAGGGGCGCGCCCATCCGCCGACCTGGTTAAATCAGCAGAAAACCGAACCATCAACATGGCCTATTTCCTTGGCATACTCTCTTTTCCCGCCTATATGCTGGGCGGATTTTTCGGTTACGGATTGATGGTCCGGGCCTTGCCGGGATGGCCGGCCCATGTCATGCTTTACGGCCTGCCGGCGGGAATTATCGCCGGTCTGCTGACTGTTCCCATGTCCGAGCACTTTTCCGCCTGGGCTGTCAGGCCGGTGCTGGAACTCATATTATCCCGGGAAAACGACCACGCCATTGCGAGAAGGGCCGGTTTACCGATGCCTTTGCGCCGCAAATTCATTCTCATCATCTCGGTAATGGTTATCGCCTTCACCGGTTATGTCGTGATCATCAGTTACGGCCTGTCCCATTCCATTATTGACAACATGCAGCGGATTGAAGCCTTGTTGCCGGCCGGATCAATTCAGCAACTCGCCAGGGATAGCTTCGGAACGGCGGACGATCGCATAAAATCGTCCGCCTATTTCCAATCCAAAATGGGCAATATCAATTTATTCTTTATCGGCATCATGATCGTTGGAACGCTACTGGCCCTGGTTGTCGGCCAGGCCGCTTCAAACGCCATGACCCGGCCGTTACACCTGTTTGAAACAGTTTCCGAAAAAATTCAGGCCGGTCATTATGACGAAAAAATCACGATTATCGCCAATGACGAATTCGTTCAACTGGGCACCTCCATCAATCAGATGACCGACGCGCTGCTTTCCCAGCTGGAGCAAAACCGGGGCCTGATCAGCAGCATCCGGGAGGCCGTTGAAACACTGACCCCAATATCAAGTCAACTGGTCGCCATTGCGGATCAGCAGGCGCACAGCAGCAGACAACAGGAAGCCGAAACGGAAGAAGCAGCCGCCGCAGCCCGTGAAATCGCCAATGTGGCACGCCAAA
>CAYSMV010000291.1:0-4968 GCA_964432245.1 uncultured Desulfobacterales bacterium | reverse complement strand
CGCGTGGATCGCCAACCTGAATTCCCCGTTCCAGACGGTCATAAGCGGCACCGAATCAGGCGTTCGAACGGCTATGGACCGCCTCGGGAAAAAAGAAATCGCGGCGAGAATAATACCCGTATCATGCGCGTTTCACAGCCCCATCGTAGACGGGGCGCGATCCAGGCTGAATGACCGTCTCAACGATTTCGATTTTAAAAAGCCACGGCTGCCGGTCTATTCCAACACGACGGCGACCTGTTTTCCCGAAGATGAGCATGGTCTCAGGCAAATGCTGGTCAACCAACTGACCAGTCCGGTTCGTTTCGCGGATGAAATTGAAGCGATGTACGCAGCCGGCGCGCGGATCTTCGTGGAAGTCGGGGCCGGTAATGTCCTGACAAATCTGATCGGAGCCATTCTCAAGGGAAAACCGCATCAGGCCGTGGCCACGAATAAAAAAGGGGTACCGGAGCTGACCGGCTTGCAGCATGCACTGGCCGTTCTGACGGCGGCGGGTCTTAATCTGAAACTGGAAGGGTTGTACGCGGGACGTCGCTGCCGCCTGCTGGATCTGAAAAACCTGAACGCCGATATCGCTCCTCCCCGTTCCGGAACCGCTTTTATCATCCGTGGGGGAACGGTAGTCCCCCCGGAACAGCCGGGACCGGAACCGGTCGTCCCGCGACCGATATGTTTCGCTGATGACCAGTTGAAAGCACCGGTCGAAAAAACGGTAAAGGCCGGGGATGGTGATAACGGCATTAACGCTTATCAATCTGACGGAGAGACAATGGCATCATTAAACAATCAGCAGCAACAGGCAATAATGATGGAAACCGGCGCCGATCAGACGGCCGTGGATGACGGCACTGTCATCGCCAGGTTCCAGGATTTAATGAGTCAGTTTCTGGATACTCAGAGAGCGGTTATGACCGCTTATTTGCAGGGCGCGGGCGCTTATCCGAATCTCCGGCAATATCAGGAAAGTCATGTCGCCGAAAGGTTGTCGACGGCGGTCGCGAATCGGCAGGTTGTGGCCGACTCGCAACGGGCCGCGGAAGAAGCAACCGGGAAGAAGGTCGTTCAGTCCGCCGGCAGGCCGGCTCCGCTGGCGTCGCCGGACAGGTCCGTCACCCCGGAAGCTCATATTACGGCTCCTGAGAAAGAAGAAGAAAAAACGATAGATATCAGAGCGCTTATTCTGAAGACCGTAAGCGAATGCACCGGGTATCCGGTGGATATGCTGGAGCCGAACCAGGAAATAGACGCGGACCTGGGCATTGATTCCATTAAACGCATGCAGGTCATGGAAGAACTTGAAGCGGCGCTTCATGAAAATAATATTAACATTCCGGAAAACAGGACGGAAAGAATTCTGGAAAGCCTGACTCTGGAGGCCCTTATCGTTAATCTGCGGGAAGCGTTAAATAACGCGGCTTCCACCCCTGTCGCGGAAAACCGGCCGTCCTCTTCAGCCCCTTCGGACGAGCGGCATACGCCAACCGTCGGAGCGATTCCTCCGCTTGACGTGGCAGCCAAGCTGATGGAAGTCGTAAGCGATCTGAGCGGTTATCCGGCCGATATGCTGGAGCCGGACCAGGAGATCGACGCGGACCTGGGTATCGATTCCATCAAACGCATGCAGATATTGACGCATTTTGAAGGCGAACTGGAAAAATTTCAGATAGTGCTGTCGGACGCCGACAGGGAGAAACTGGCCGAGAGCATCACGCTGAACGATATTATTATCGGCCTGGAAGCGATCATCAGGAAAAATACCGGGACGGAGGATTTTCGTCCGGATGTGAAAATCAGGAAAAACGTCTTTCCCGAAAAGGGAAAAAACGTTGATAAAAATTTGAAAACGCCGGCTCCTGCAACCCTGTCCCGCCAGACAATCGAAAAACGATTGCATCAGATCGTGGAAAAGCGCACCGGCTATCCGGCCGAAACCCTGGAACCGGATATGAATCTTCAGGCGGACCTGAATATGGGCGCCGATTTAACAAAACAGGTCTTAGAAGACTGGATAGCGTCTGTCGAGGCCGACCTGCCCGGTCTGCGGGCGGCAGCCGGGCGGCAGCTGCCGGAAGCGCCGGCGCGCCTTGGCGATCTGACCGACGGGATGATTGGCTTTCTGCGATCGACGCCGATCGGTCGGGATGAACCGGGGAAAAACCCGGCGGAAAAAGAAACCCCGGGGAATCCTTTCGTCCCGGATCGGCGCGCTTCTGAAAAAACGGCCTCCATCCGGCGCTTCTCTCTTCAGGCTAAACCACGCGAGCTCATCGGCAGTCCGGAAAACACGCTCGGCAACGGAGTCACCCTGGTCACCATGATTCCAGGAGATCCGCTGGCCGCGGCGGTCTCCGCGAAGCTTGAATCATCGGGCCGGAAGCCGGTTATTCTCAGACATCAGGCCGCGTCGGAACCCGTTGAAAAAAAGGCGGGCGACATGAATGCTTATGAGGCTGATTTCAGAAATATTGATCGTCTGGACGGAATCCTAAACGATATCAGAAGGGATCACGGGCCGGTCTCCGCTCTGCTGCATCTCGCTCCGCTGGCCGCCGGGAGGTCGTTCCCGCCCCTTGATCTGGAAAAGTGGAAGTCCGAAACCGCGGTAATGATAAAAAGCCTGTTTTATCTTTCGAAGTTGCTGGCCGACGATCTGGCCGCGACGCCGGACCGCTCTCCCGGCATCATAGCAGCCACTTCCATGGGCGGTACTTTTGCCAGCATCGCCGAGGCTTCAAAATCGGCCAGTCCGGAATTTTCACCGGTAGCAGGCGGCATATGCGGCTTTTTAAAATCGCTGGCCGAAGAAATGCCGGGAACCAATATACGGGTCGTGGACAACGACCCCGAAGACTCGCCTGAAACGATAGCGACCCAGATTATCAACGAGCTGTTGACCCCTTCGACGGATATTGAAGTGGGATACCGGGGCGGCCTTCGCCTGGTACTGGATATCGCCGAATCGCCTCTGGAGGAAAAGGCGCGACCGGTGATCCCGATTGACGCTGAAACCCGCCTCCTGATTACCGGCGGCGCCCGCGGCATTACCTCGGCCATTGCCCTTGAACTGGCCCGGCGTTTTCAGCCGATTCTGCTGCTGGTCGGCCGGACGCCGCTGGTGGAGGAAGAAAAGGCGCCAACGGCCGGCATCGAGGATGAAAAACAACTCAAGGCATTGCTGGCAAAGGAGTTGAAAACAAAAAAGGAAAAAGTCAGGCCGGTGGATCTTGAAAACGCTTACCACCGCCTGATGGGCCAGCGCGAAATACGCGAAAATTTGAAAAAACTGCGGGAAACCGGAGCCAGGGTTTCTTACCTGCAGGCCGATGTGACGAATGCCGAAAATTTTTCCGCGCTGATTGAATCCGTCTACGAAAAATACGGCCGAATCGACGGCGTGATCCACGGGGCCGGGCACATCGAAGACAAGATGGTCAGGGACAAGGACGCCATATCCTTTGACCGGGTGTTTGATACCAAGGCGGACAGCCTGTTTATTCTTGCCAGGTCGCTGCGTCCCGACCTTCGTTTCCTGGCGCTTTTTTCATCCGTGGCCGGTCGTTTCGGCAACGCCGGTCAGTCCGATTACGGAGCGGCCAATGAAGTTTACAGCAAGGCCGCCGTTTATTTGAATCGTCTCTGGCCCGGCCGGGTGATTTCTTTTATCTGGGGACCCTGGGAAAGCCGGGGCATGGTATCGGAAGCCCTCCGGCAGAAATTCAGCGCCGCCGGCATCTCGCTGATTCCCAGAGATACGGGTGCGAATCTTTTCGTCAACGAAATCCTGTACGGCGCCGGGACCGATACGGAAATCGTTTACGGCGGCTGGGATGATCGGAAAAAATCACCGACCGCCGCCGGTCGAACCGCCGGGCTGCCGTTGCTTTCGTACAATTCGAATTTTTATCCCTCCCGCGACGGAGACCTGGAGCTCGTCCGGCGGCTGGATATCGATTACGATTATTATCTGCGGGATCATAAACTGAATGGTTATCCGGTCGTCCCCATGGCCATGGCCCTGGAAATAATGGCCGAAGCCGCGGCATACCGCTACCCGGACTATTATCTGAACGTCTTTGATAATTTTCATGTCTTCAAGGGCATCGTGCTGAAAAACGGCCTGGAATACATTAATATCGCGATCAATCCGGAGGTGAAAAGCGGCGACCGGATAAGGTTGAATCTTCAAATCCGGAACAGCCGGGAGAAAAACCGCGTTTATTACCGTGCCGATGCCGATCTGGTCAGGGAAAAACCGATTCCCTCTTTGCATACCTTCATGGAACTTCGCGAGCCGGCTCCTTTTTCCTTATCCGTTGCCGAGGCCTATGAAAAGCATCTGTTTCATGGCCCTCTCTGGCAGGGAATCCAGCATGTGGAAACCATCGGCCAGGACGGCATTATCGGCCGGTTGAAGACTTCCAGGCCGGATTCATATCTCAAAGGAACAACGGAACGCGGCGACCACGAATGGCTGATCGATCCACTGGTTATCGACAGCGGGCTGCAACTTGTGGCGCTGTGGATGAGAAACAGGATGAATGCGACGCCCCTGCCGACCCGGCTGAAAAAATATGTGCGCTTTGACGTTCCCGGAAACGGCGATCACATGCGTTGCGAGGTCCGGGTCCGGGCTTCGGAAAACGGCGGCCTCAAATCGGCCGACCTGTTTTTTATCGCATCGGACGGAACCCTGGCGGGAATGATGGAAGGGCTGGAAATCATCGGCAGCCAATCGCTGAATCGTCTGACGGAAAAGCAATAAAGACCATGAGCTCATATTCTCATACGCGTCCAAATGTTCCCGGCGAAACCATCGCCGTTGTCGGCATGGCCTGTTCCTTTCCCAGGGCGCCGGACCTTAATGCTTTCTGGCGGAACATCATCCATAAAATTGACGCCGTAACCGAAGCCCCGCCGGAACGCTGGGACCCGGATCGGTTTTACGACGGACAGTTCCGGGACAGG